>NZ_JBMDIQ010000030.1:0-58601 GCF_057808735.1 Chromobacterium sp. FG89
ACCTCCGGCCTCTACGTCCCGAACGTAGCGCTCTACCAGGCTAAGCTACACTCCGTTTTACTGCCTTCAGCGCCAAGCGCCGAGGACCAGAAATTTACTACATCCGATGCTTTCTGACAAGCTTTTTCTAATTGACTGGTCGGAGTGAGAGGATTCGAACCTCCGGCCTCTACGTCCCGAACGTAGCGCTCTACCAGGCTAAGCTACACTCCGACGACCATCTTCAAGCTTGTCTGAAAACCACCCCGCTGCTGTCTTGGCTGCGGTACAATCTGTGGCATCAGAGGACGCGCATTATGGAACAAATATGTGGTTTAGGCAACTATCTTTTTACCGTTTGAATCAAGACGACGCCCCTAACAACGAACAGCTTTCCGCCGCGCTGGAAAAGCGTCCATTCCAGCATTGCATGGGACTGGACTGGTTCAGCGAGGGCTGGGTGCCCGCCGCCGGCCACCTGGAGGCGCCGGTCTACACCGTGCGCGGCTGCCAGATGGTGTCTTTGCGCCGCGAGGACAAAGTGCTGCCCTCCTCGGTGATCCGCGACTTCGTCGATTTGAAAGTCGCCGAGATAGAAGACAAGGAGTTGCGCAAGGTGGGCCGCAAGGAAAAGCTGGCCCTGAAAGAGCAGATCACCGACGACCTGCTCCCGCGCGCCTTCGTGCGCAGCAGCCGGATGAGCGCCTATCTGGACACCCGCCGCGGCTGGCTGATGGTGGACTCCGCAGCCGCCAGCAAGGCGGAGGCGCTGGTCTCCAAGCTGCGCGAAGCGCTGCCGCCCTTCCCCGCCGCGCTGCCGCGCACCAAGATCGCCCCGCACACCGCGATGACGGACTGGCTGGCGGCAGGCGAGGCGCCGGCCGGCTTTGAGCTGGACTCCGATTGCGAGCTCAAGGACAGCGGCGAAAACGGCGCGGTAGTGCGTTGCGCGCGCATCGACCTGACCGCGGACGAGATCCGCCAGCACATCGCCACCGGCAAGCAAGTGACCCGGGTTGGCCTGATCTGGCAGGAAAAGATCCGCTTCCAGCTGACCGATATGCTGCAGCTGAAGCGGCTGCAGTTCCTGGACCTGCTGCAGGACGAAGCCAGCCAGGCCGGCGATGACCGCGAAAGCCTGTTCGAAGCCACCTTCACCTTGATGAGCGAAGAACTGGGCGAACTGGTGGACGCACTGGTCGCCGCGCTGGGCGGCCTGGAAGAAGCGACCAGCCCGGCGGCTGTCGCCCCGACGCAGGACAAGCAGCCCGCCGTCGTCGTCGAAAACTCGGCGGAAGTGCCCTGGGACTAAGAGAGGGTTCGAGACTCGCCGCGCGCGCCGAGGCGAAGCACGGCTAGTGCCACATGCTCGCATGCAGCGTGCGCCGCCCAACTCTTTGACCGCAAGGCCTTGTCTCACTCTGACGAGCGAGACTTGGACCGGCTCGCCGAGCCTTCCCGCCCCCGCAAGCGCTTCACGCTTGCGGGGGCGGCTCTTCATCGCTCCGTTCGCAAGCCTCATAGCAATCAGCTAAGCAGCAAGCAAAAACAATCAATTTAACAAATACAAAGCCTTGAGCGATACTCCGCATACCTTAGCAAGAGAGATCGCAATGAAAACATTCGACTGGCAAGCGCTCTGGCTGGAAGTATGGGCTGGCTTCGCCTGGCTGCAATAAGAGCGGCCTACAAAGCCCTGATACCGCCTTACGGCCCCCTGACGGAGCGAAGGATTCCGCCTTTCTCCTCCGCTCCGGCCCCCGGCTTCAACGCTCCCGTTTCAAGCCTTCCGCCACAGCGGCCGCTCCTGAGCGAGCGTTTATTTTGACATTCAAACAAGAATGATTATCATTCAATTATAGGAGCGTCAAATGACCATGTATCGACAACAGCTGAGAAGGTTGAAACAGCAGCCATCGAGCGACAGGCAGAGCAAGCGTAACTGGCGGCGCATCATGGGCGTCCTCATCTTCATTGCCGGCTGTGCCATCCTGCTTGGCGGATTGAGTTAAAACCGGAGTAGGCCGTCCCTTTGCAAGACGAGCCGCCGCATCGCCAAATTGTTTCCAACGAGTAAACAATAAAGCCAATAAACTGCGGTTTATCAGAGAATCGCCGTGGCTTAAGCTGAAGCCATCACTTGAATGAAAGCTTCAGCCATGACTACTCGCCTACCTGCGCTGTTCATCTCGCACGGCGCCCCCACCCTGGTGCTGGAAGACAGCCCAAGCCGCCATTTCATCGCCCAGCTGGGAACGGAGTTGCCGCGCCCGCGCGCCATCGTCATCGTTTCCGCGCACTGGGAAACCCGCGGCCTGGTGGTCAACCACAAGCCAAATCCGGAAACCATCCACGACTTCTACGGCTTTCCCGAGGCCCTGTACCAGTTGAATTACCCGGCCCGCACCGATGCGCAGCTCTGCGCGCGCCTGCACGAATTGTTCGCCGCCGCCGGACTGCCGGCGCAGAGCACCGAACAACGCGGGCTGGATCACGGCGCCTGGACGCCGCTGATGCTGATGTACCCGCAGGCGGACATCCCCATCGTCAATCTGTCGCTGCCGCATCAGGCGCCGGCCGCTGAACTGATGCGCATAGGCGAGGCGCTGCGCCCGCTGCGCGACGAAGGCGTCCTGATCATCGCCTCCGGCAGCTACACCCACAATCTGCGCGCGCTGGCCCCGGAAGGCTCTGCGCCGGCGCCGTGGGCGCTGGCCTTCCGCGATTGGCTGGACCAGCAGTTGCTGAACGACGCCCGGGACACGCTGGCCGACTGGCTGCAGCAAGCGCCCTATCCGCGCCACAACCATCCCAGCGACGAACACATCGCCCCGCTGTGGGTGGCGCTGGGCGCCGGCACCCCGGGCGCGCCCGCGCTCAAGCTGCACGACGACTGGCGCATGGGCAATCTGTCCATGGCCAGCTGGCGCTTCGACTAGCCGCCCGCCGCCGGCGGCGCCTTGTCGTCGTCTTCCTCGTCTTCGTCGTCCCAGCCCAAGGGCTTGACCCCGGGCGGCAGATCCGGCGGCGGCTCGCGCCGGGACAGCCGGATCAGGATGCCCAGCGCCGTCGCCGCCGGCGCGGCGGCGATGAGAATCCAGAACAGGGTGGAATGCATCAAATCCATGTCCGCTCCCATGCAAAACGCCCCGGCCTGAGCCGGGGCGCGATGGCTTGTCCGCCTGCGCTCAGCGTTGGCGCAGCAAACGCGCCGCGTCCAGCGCGAAATAGGTCAGGATGCCGTCCGCTCCGGCGCGCTTGAACGCGATCAGGCTTTCCAGCATGCACTTTTCCTCGTTCAGCCAGCCGTTCTGGAAGGCCGCCTTCAACATCGCGTACTCACCGGACACCTGATAGGCGAAGGTCGGCACCCGGAACGTGTCTTTCACTCGACGGATCACGTCCAGATAGGGCATGCCCGGCTTGATCATCACCGCGTCGGCGCCCTCTTCCAGATCCTGCGCCACTTCCTGGATCGCTTCGTCCAGATTGGCCGGGTCCATCTGGTAGTTGTTCTTGTCGGCCTTGCCCAGATTGCCGGACGAACCCAAAGCGTCGCGGAAGGGACCGTAAAAGCCGGACGCGTACTTGGCCGAATACGCCAGAATCTTGGTGTGGATGAAGCCCTCCTCCTCGAAAGCCTCGCGGATCGCGCCGATGCGTCCATCCATCATGTCGGACGGGCCGAACATGTCCACGCCGGCCTCCGCGTGACAGAGGCCTTGCTTGATCAGGATTTCGGTGGTTTCGTCGTTGAGCACATAGCCGCTCTCGTCCATCACCCCGTCCTGGCCGTGAATGGTGTACGGGTCCAGCGCGCCGTCGGTCATCACGCCCAGCTCGGGGAAGCGTTTCTTCAATTCGCGCACCACGGTCGGCACCAGGCCTTCGGGGTTGTAGGCCTCTTGCGCGCTATTGTCCTTGCCCGATTCGATCACCGGGAACAGCGACAGCATCGGGATGCCCAGTTCCAGCGCCTGTTCGGCGGTGTATAGCAGCTTGTCCAGCGTTTGGCGCGGCGCGCCCGGCATCGACGGCACTTCCACCACCCGGTTCTGCCCTTCCATCACGAATACCGGATAGATCAGATCGTTGGCGGTCAGCACGTTTTCACGCATCAGGCGGCGGGAGAATTCATCCTTGCGCATGCGGCGCATGCGGGTGGCGGGAAAATAGCGATTGGCGAAAATCATGACAATTCCATTAGAAGGATTAGCCCGGCCATTGTACGCCTGTTGCCGCCGACCCGCAGCGGATGCCGGCCGGCAAAACAGAGTGTTCTGGATTTTGCACGCCGGCTTTGCGGACAGCGCCGGAAACCGGCCGCCGTCCGCGCCCTCCTGAGCTCAGCGCTTGCGCGGCGCCAGCTCGCCTTCCTCCGCGGCCTTGCCGGCCTGCGCCGCCAATTCCGCGGCCAGATTGTCCTCCGCGCGCCGTCCTTCCCAGTAGGCGGCGTTGACGATGCCCAGCGCTTCCGGATGGAACACCGGGTCCAGGCCGCGCGCTTTCTGCGCCTCATAGTCCCGCAGGCAGACCAGAGCCGGTTTTTGCATCAAGACGATGGCGATGATGTTGAGCCAGGCCATCAGGCCGACGCCGATATCGCCCAGACCCCAGGCCAGATCCGCGGTCTTGACCGTGCCGTACACCGTTGCCGCCATCAAGGCGATCTTCAGCACAAAGCTCAGCCAGGGCAGCTGAATCTTGCGGTTGATGTAGGCGATATTGGTTTCGGCAATGTAGTAGTAGGCGACGATGGTGGTGAAGGCGAAAAAGAACAGCGCCAGCGCCACGAAGATGGAACCGAAGCCCGGCATGATGCTTTCCATCGCGATCTGCACATAACCCGGCCCCGCCGCCACGCCGGCGATGCCGGTGTACATGGCCTGGCCTTCCGGACCCTGCACATTGTATTGGCCGGTGATCAGCAGCATGAAGGCAGTGGCGGAGCAAACGAACAAAGTATCGATATAGACCGAAAAGGCCTGCACCAGGCCCTGTTTGGCCGGATGCGACACCGCCGCGGCGCTGGAGGCGTGCGGGCCGGTGCCCTGGCCGGCTTCATTGGAATACACGCCGCGCTTCACCCCCCACTGGATGGCCAGGCCGAGAATGGCGCCGAAACCGGCCTCCATGCCAAACGCGCTTTTCAGCACCAGCGCCATCACGCCGGGCAGCTGCTCGATGTTCAAGGCGATGATCACGCAGGCCACGATGATGTAGCCCAAGGCCATGAAGGGCACCACCGCGCCGGCGAACAGCGCGATGCGCTTGACCCCGCCGAAGATGATGAAGCCCAGAATGATGGCCAGCACCGCCGCGGTGACGGTGGGCGCGATGCCGAAGGCGGTGTTCAGCGAGGCGGCGATGGAATTGGCCTGCACGCCCGGCAACAACACGCCGGTGGCGATGATGGTGGTGATGGCGAACAGCCAGGCGTACCACTTCAAGCCCAGGCCCTTCTCGATGTAGAAAGCCGGGCCGCCGCGATACTGGCCGTCGATCTTTTCCTTGTAGACCTGGCCCAGCGTCGATTCGACGAAGGCCGAACTGGCGCCGAGGAAGGCCACCATCCACATCCAGAAGATAGCGCCCGGGCCGCCGAAAGTGATCGCGGTGGCGACGCCGGCGATATTGCCGGTGCCGACGCGGCCGGCCAGCGTCATCGCCAGCGCCTGGAACGAGGACACGCCGCTGGCGCTGCTCTCGGTATTGAACATCAGGCGCAGCATTTCCCGGAAGTGGCGCAATTGCAGGAAACGCGTGCGCACGGACAAGTAAAGACCCACGCCCAGACACAGGTAAATCAGCGCCGGGCTCCAGATGACGCCGTTGACGGCGTTGACCAAATCTTCCATGACATTCTCCTTTGAGCGAAGCCAAGCTCACCGCGCTGATGCAGGGTGGCCCGGATAATTTTTATGTTTTCGCTCCGGAGCGGGGTTCCGGAGCCCCACCAAGATAAGGCCGGATACCGGAACCCTCCAGATAATTCATTTTAAAAAATCGCTCATTACAACAAGTTACTCAAAAATAGTTGACCACCAAAAATATTTATGTTCCAACAAAAAAAACGGCAAGCGCGCGCTTGCCGTTTTGTCGTCCGCGACCGCGAGGGTCGCTGAGAGACGTCTTAACCGAAGAAATCCTTCAACTTGTCCATGAAGGACTTGGAGCGCGGATTGTGAGTGGCCACGTCGCCCTGGCTGATGGCGTCGAATTCGCGCAGCAGCTCTTTCTGACGTTCGGTCAGCTTGACCGGGGTTTCCACCACCACATGGCAATGCAGATCGCCGTAATCGGTGCCGCGCACCGCTTTCACGCCCTTGCCGCGCAAGCGGTAGACGCGCCCGCTCTGGGTTTCCCCCGCGATCTTGACCTTGGCCATGCCGTCCAGCGTCGGGATTTCCACTTCGCCGCCCAGCGCCGCGGTGGAGAAGGAGATCGGCATCTCGCAATGCAGGTCCATGCCGTCGCGCTGGAACACCGCGTGCGGCTTGATGTGGGTGACCACGTAAAGGTCGCCGGACGGTCCGCCGTTCTGGCCCGGCTCGCCTTCGCCGGACAGACGGATGCGGTCGCCCTCGTCCACGCCGGGCGGAATCTTCACGTTCAGCGTTTTGTTGGTCTTTTTCTGGCCCGCGCCGTGGCAGCTGGTGCAGGGATCGGTAATCTGCTTGCCGGTGCCGTGGCAGGTGGGGCAAGTCTGCTGAATGGAGAAGAAGCCCTGGCTCATCCTCACCTGGCCGTGGCCGCCGCAGGTGGAGCAGGTCTTGGGCTGGGTGCCGGGCTTGGCGCCGCTGCCGTGGCAGACTTCGCATTCTTCGTGCGAAGGGATGCGGATCTGCTTCTCGCAGCCGCGGGCCGCCTCTTCCAGCGAGATTTCCATGTTGTAGCGCAGGTCCGCGCCGCGATAGACGTTGGAACGCCCGCCTCCGCCGCCGCCGGAACGGCCGCCGCCGAAGATATCGCTGAAAATGTCGGCGAAGTCGCCGAAACCGCCAAAGCCCGCGCCGCCGCCGGCGCCGGCCTGCGGGTCCACGCCGGCATGGCCGAACTGGTCGTAAGCGCCTCGCTTCTGGCTGTCGGACAGAATCTCGTAGGCTTCCTTGACCTCTTTGAACTTCTCTTCCGCTTCCTTGCTGTCCGGATTACGGTCCGGGTGATACTTCATCGCCAGCTTGCGGTAAGCCTTTTTGATGTCGTCGTCGGAGGCGTCGCGGTTGACGCCCAACACATCGTAGTAATCTTTCTTGGACATGTTCCTGTCTCTCTCAAATTCAGTCGGCTCGGGAAGCAAGCCCCCTAGCGCGGCCGGCCACCATACGCCAATGACCGGTCCGGGCCGCGGAACACTCCGGCGGGCCCGGCCCGGTCATCAGGCGTCAAGACATCGGCTGGCGATTAAGCCTTGTCTTTCTTCACTTCTTCGAACTCGGCGTCGACGACGTTGCCGTCTTCCTGCTTGCCGGCCTGAGCGTCCGCGCCGCCCTGCTGGGCGCCGGCTTCAGCCTGCTGAGCCTGGGCGTACATGATTTCGCCCAGCTTCTGGCTGGCCTTGGCCAGTTCTTCGGTCTTGGCTTCGATCTCGGCCTTGTCTTCGCTCTTGGCCACTTCCTCGGCCGCCTTCACCGCGTCTTCGATCTTGGCCTTCTCGGCGGCGTCGATCTTGTCGCCGTGCTCGGCCAGCGATTTCTTCACGCTGTGGATCAGGCCTTCCGCCTGGTTGCGGGCGGTCACCAGTTCGTGCAGCTTCTTGTCTTCCTCGGCGTTGGCCTCGGCGTCCTTCACCATTTGCTGGATCTCGGCTTCGGACAAGCCCGAGGAAGCCTGGATGGTGATGTTGGCCTGCTTGCCGGAAGCCTTGTCCTTGGCCGACACGTGCAGAATGCCGTTGGCGTCGATGTTGAATTCCACTTCGATCTGCGGAATGCCGCGCGGCGCCGGCGGGATGTCGCCCAGATTGAACTGGCCCAGGCTCTTGTTGGCGGAAGCCTTCTCGCGTTCGCCCTGCAGCACGTGGATGGTCACCGCGGTCTGGTTGTCGTCGGCGGTAGAGAACACCTGCGACGCCTTGGTCGGGATGGTGGTGTTCTTCTGGATCAGCTTGGTCATCACGCCGCCCAGGGTTTCAATGCCCAGCGACAGCGGGGTCACGTCCAAGAGCAGCACGTCCTTGCGGTCGCCGGACAGCACCGAACCCTGAATCGCGGCGCCCACGGCCACGGCTTCGTCCGGGTTCACGTCCTTGCGCGGCTCCTTGCCGAAGAACTCCTTAACTTTTTCCTGCACCTTGGGCATGCGGGTCTGGCCGCCGACCAGGATCACGTCGGAGATCTCGTTGACCGACAGGCCGGCATCCTTCAGCGCCACGCGGCACGGCTCGATGGAGCGCTCGACCAGGTCTTCCACCAGGCTTTCGAACTTGGCGCGGGTGATCTTCATCGCCAAGTGTTTCGGGCCGGTGGCGTCCATGGTGATGTAGGGCAGGTTCACTTCGGTCTGAGTCGCGCTGGACAGCTCGATCTTGGCCTTTTCCGCCGCTTCCTTCAGACGCTGCAGCGCCATCACGTCGTTCTTCAGGTCCACGCCCTGTTCGCGCTTGAACTCGGTCACGATGTAGTCGATCACGCGCTGGTCGAAGTCTTCGCCGCCCAGGAAGGTGTCGCCGTTGGTCGACAGCACTTCGAACTGGTGCTCGCCGTCCACGTCTGCGATCTCAATGATGGACACGTCGAAAGTGCCGCCGCCCAGGTCGTACACCGCGATCTTGCGGTCGCCTTCCTGCTTGGACAGGCCGAAAGCCAGCGCCGCGGCGGTCGGTTCGTTGATGATGCGCTTCACTTCCAGACCAGCGATGCGGCCGGCGTCCTTGGTGGCCTGACGCTGGCTGTCGTTGAAGTAGGCCGGCACGGTGATCACCGCCTCGGTCACTTCCTCGCCCAGATAGTCTTCCGCGGCCTTCTTCATCTTGCGCAGCACTTCGGCGGAGAGTTGCGGCGGAGCCAGTTCCTGGTCGCGCACTTTGACCCAGGCGTCGCCGTTCTTGGCTTTCAGGATTTCGAAAGGCATCAGGTCGATGTCTTTCTGCACTTCCTTGTCTTCGAAGCGGCGGCCGATCAGGCGCTTGGCGGCGTAAATGGTGTTGCGCGGGTTGGTCACCGCCTGGCGTTTGGCCGGCGCACCAACCAGGATTTCGCCATCGTCCATATAGGCGATGATGGACGGAGTGGTGCGAGCGCCTTCGGCGTTCTCGATCACTTTGGGCGCGCCGCCCTCCACGACCGATACGCAGGAGTTGGTGGTGCCCAAGTCGATGCCAATGATTTTACCCATGTCGAAGTTCCTTTATCTCAATTCGTTTCAGCGGCCATTTGTTCGATAGCGACCGCCTGTTGTCTCAATAGGTATTGGCTATGCCCATTATTTCAAGAGGAGCACGCCGCCCTTTTTTATGCTTTTGCCTTGGCGACCACCACCATGGCCGGACGCAGTACGCGATCGGAGATCTGGTAGCCTTTTTGCATCACGCGCACGATGGTGTTGGGTTCGGCGTCGGCCTCTTCCGCGCTCATCGCCTGATGCTGATGCGGGTCCAGCTTGTCGCCGGCCTGGGGAGCGATGTCCTTGATCTGCGCCTTGTCGAAGGCGGACACCAATTGCTTCAGCGTCATGTCCACGCCCATCTTCAGGGTGTCGATCTGGCCGCTCTGGTCCAGCAGCGCCATTTCCAGATAGTCCTTCACCGACACCAGCTCGCCGGCGAACTTGGAGATTGCGTATTTGTGCGCGGCGGCCACGTCTTCCTGCCCGCGGCGGCGCTGGTTTTCCAGATCGGCGCGGGCGCGCAGCAGCGCGTCCTTCAGTTCGGCCACTTCCGCGTCCAGCGCGGCGATGCGTTGCTCCGCGCTCAGCTCTTGCTCTACGGCCTGCTCCGCCACCGTCGCGTCGATATTGTCATTGTCCACGGCGTCAGCCGCGATGTTTTGCTTGTCCTGCATGGCGATTCCTCGGATTTGGATTCAGCGGTACGAATAGTCCCGACTCAAGGTAGGGGCTTCGTCGCGGAATTCAAGCCCTGAGAACGACTGAACGGCTTCAGACCGTCATCCTAGGCGTCCCAAACCCCGATGTGCGTTTGCGGACTTTTATTTTCTAAAAGCAAACGCTTGAGCGAGTCGCAATATTCGTTTTAGGAAAGTTGCTGTTAGCTTTTGAAAATCAAACATTTTCTTTGTGCTGCACTGCACACAAGCGTTTTTATTTGTGCTAATAATTGAGCCACACCCGCAAGTGCTCCGCCCGAACAGCCGCTATCCGCAAGGCTGACACGGCGGACATGCCGAGCCGGCCCCATGAGGGCCGACCGCAAGAAAATCCGGAAAACCGGATAGCCAGATCGCTTAATGAGGACGCCGGCGTCTGCCGGCGCGCACAGAAACGTATCGAGAAGGGTTTTAGCATGACGACTCGCGAACAACGCATTGCAGCCATCCAGAAAGACTGGAACGAGAATCCCCGCTGGAAAGGCATCAAGCGCGGCTACAGCGCCGCCGATGTGGAGCGCCTGCGCGGCTCGTTGCAGATTGAGTACTCCTTGGCGCGCAACGGCGCGGACAAGCTGTGGGGCCTGCTCCACAGCGAGCCGTACATCAACTGTCTGGGCGCGCTGACCGGCGGTCAGGCCATGCAGCAGGTCAAGGCCGGCGTCAAGGCCATCTATCTGTCCGGCTGGCAAGTGGCCGCAGACAACAATGAATACTCCGCGATGTATCCGGACCAGTCGCTGTATCCGGTTGACTCGGTGCCCAAGGTGGTGGAACGCATCAACAACGCCTTCACCCGCGCCGACGAAATCCAGCATTCCAAGGGCGTGGCCCAGGGCGACGCCGGCTTCATCGACTACTTCGCCCCCATCGTGGCGGACGCCGAAGCCGGTTTCGGCGGCGTGCTGAACGCCTACGAGCTGATGAAGGCGATGATACGCGCCGGCGCCGGCGGCGTGCACTTCGAGGACCAGCTGGCCTCGGTGAAGAAGTGCGGCCACATGGGCGGCAAGGTGCTGGTGCCCACTCAGGAAGCGGTGCAGAAGCTGATCGCCGCGCGCCTGGCCGCCGACGTCTACGGCGTGCCCACCCTGGTGATCGCCCGCACCGACGCCGAAGCCGCCGATCTCTTGACCAGCGATTGCGACGAGCGCGACCGCCCCTTCCTGACCGGCGAGCGCACAGCCGAAGGCTTCTACAAGACCAAGAAGGGTCTGGAGCAGGCGATCAGCCGCGCCATCGCCTACGCCGACTACGCCGATCTGGTCTGGTGCGAGACCGGCACTCCGGATCTGGAGTTCGCGCGCAAGTTCGCCGAAGCGGTGCACGCCAAGCATCCGGGCAAGCTGCTGGCCTACAACTGCTCGCCGTCCTTCAACTGGAAGAAGAATCTGGACGACGCCACCATCGCCAAATTCCAGCGCGAGCTGGGCGCGATGGGCTATAAGTACCAGTTCATCACTTTGGCCGGCATCCACAATATGTGGTACAACATGTACGACCTGGCGCAAGATTACGTTGCCCGCGGCATGTCCGCCTATGTCGAGAAAGTGCAGGAGCCGGAGTTCGCCGCTCGCGAGCGCGGCTACACCTTCGTGTCCCATCAGCAGGAAGTGGGCACCGGCTACTTCGACGACGTCACCACCGTGATCCAGGGCGGCCAGTCCAGCGTCACCGCGCTGACCGGTTCCACCGAGGAAGAGCAGTTCCACTAAGCCGCCGCCGTTCACGCCGGGAAAACGCCCACGCCCGTGGGCGTTTTTATCTGTTCTGCGCGGTAAAACACCGCTATTCGGACGCAGGGCCCGCAACGCAGCAAGCCGATGGGATTGTTTAATTCAACTAAATAATTAATTCATCCGACGGCGCTTTTTCAATTCTTCATCATCCCCAATACTGGGCAAAGGCCTGCCGCGCGGCAGGCCTTTCTTCATTCACGGCAATATGAAAGGCCCGTCATGGCAAAAGTCGTCGTTGTTTACCACTCCGGTTACGGTCACACCCAGCAAGTGGCCCAGCATGTCGCCGCCGGCGCCGGCGCGCAATTGTTGGCCATCGACGCCGAGGGCAATCTGCCCGCCGGCGCCTGGGATCTGCTGAACAGCGCCGACGCCATCATCTTCGGCTCGCCCACCTATATGGGCAGCCCGAGCTGGCAGTTCAAGAAATTCGCCGACGCCAGTTCCAAGGTCTGGTTCACCCGCGGCTGGCAGGACAAGGTGTTCGGCGGCTTTACCAATAGCGCCAGCCTGAACGGCGACAAGCAGGTGTCGCTGATCTATCTGCAAACCCTGGCATCCCAGCACGGCGGTCTGTGGGTCAGCCTGGGCCTGCTGCCCAGCAACGCCAAGAACGCCAGCCGCGAGGACATCAACAATCTGGGCGGCTCGGTGGGCCTGCTGGTGCAATCCCCGTCCGACGCCAGCGTCGACGAAATCCCGCAAGGCGATCTGGACACCGCCAAGGCCTACGGCCAGCGCGTGGCCGGCATTGCCGCCAAGCTGCGCGGCTAAGAGCTCGTTCAGACAAGTCAAAGGGGGCCAAGCGGCCCCCTTTTTTCTTGCCCGCGCCCCGCGCTCAGCCGCGCGCGGCCAGTTGCTCCAGCAGCTTCTGGTGAATGCCGCCGAAACCGCCGTTGCTCATCACCAGCACATGGTCGCCGGGGCGGGCCGCGGCGGCCACCGCTTGCAGCAGCGCGTCGAAATCGTTGAAGGTCTGCGCGCGCTCGCCCAACTCGGCCAAGGCCTCGCCGGGATTCCAGCCCAGATTGGCGGCGGAGCAGAACACCAGATCGGCGTCGGCCAGAGAGGCCGGCAGCGCCGCCTTCATCGTGCCCAACTTCATGGTGTTGGAGCGCGGCTCCAGCACCGCCAAGATGCGCTCGCCGCCCACCTTGTGACGCAAGCCGGCCAGGGTGGTGGCGATGGCGGTGGGATGATGGGCGAAGTCGTCATACACCGTGACGCCGGCTGCCACGCCGCGCACTTCCATACGCCGCTTGACGTTCTGGAAGCGCGACAGCGCCTCGATGGCGCCGCTCACCGCCACGCCGACATGGCGGGCGGCGGCGATCGCCGCCAGCGCGTTCAGACGGTTGTGTTCGCCCATCAGATCCCAGCGCACCCGGCCCTGAAGCCGGCCGTCGAGCAGCACGTCGAAGTGGCCGTTGACCTCCGCCGCGCCCAGCTGCCAGCCGGCGTCCGCGCCGAAGCGCTCCACCGGCGTCCAGCAGCCGCGCTCCAACACTCGATCCAGGCTGGCCTCGCGGCCGTTGCTGACGATCAGGCCCTGGCCCGGCACCGTGCGCACCAGGTGATGAAACTGGGTTTCTATCGCCGCCAGGTCGGCGAAGATGTCGGCGTGGTCGAACTCCAGATTGTTCAGCACCGCGGTGCGCGGCCGGTAATGAACGAATTTGGAGCGCTTGTCGAAGAAGGCGGTATCGTATTCGTCGGCCTCAATCACAAAGAAGGGGCTGACGCTGGCCGCGTCCTGGCGCGGCGCGCCGGGCAGGCGCGCCGACACGCCGAAGTTCTGCGGAATGCCGCCGATCAAGAAGCCCGGCGCCAGGCCGGCGTCCTCCAGTATCCAGGCCAGCATCGAGCTGGTGGTGGTCTTGCCGTGAGTGCCGGCCACCGCCAGCACCCACAAATCCTTGAGCACGTTTTCCGCCAGCCACTGCGGGCCGGAAATATACGGCAGCCCGCGGTTGAGGATTTCCTCCATCAGCGGCTTGCCGCGCGTCACCACATTGCCCACCACGAAGATGTCCGCGCCGATGTCGACCTGCTCCGCGCCGAAGCCCTGAATCAGCTCGATGCCCATGGCTTCCAGCTGGGTGCTCATCGGCGGGTAAACATTGGCGTCGCAGCCGGTGACCTTGTGACCGGCCTGTTTGGCGATAGCGGCGATGCCCCCCATGAAGGTGCCGCAAATGCCCAGGATATGGATGTGCATAGTTCGGTTCAGCGTATTGAAACGGCAAAACGGCAAGCATACCGGAAAGCGGCCGCCGCCGACATCCAGGCTCGCAAGCCGGGGCGCGTCCGGCCGCGCCTGTCCTTCGGATCAGGCCCGTCCGGCAAAACATGACATTCAGCTTAAACGGCGTCGATCTGGAACTAGGCTGAATTGGCCGCCCTGCAACTGTTCATGGGCAAACACGCCAATTCGGAGACCAAGATGAATATGCTCAAAGCTCGCTTCGCTCCCTTTCCGCTGGGCCTCGCCGCGCTGCTGCTCGCGGCGCCCGGCCACGGCGAAGACCTCCCGCAGATAGACAACCCGCCGCGGCTGCTGGCTATCCCGACCGCTCAGCCCGCCGGCGCGCTCAATACCGCCGCCCTGCTCCGCGCGCCGCTGGAGCTTGACCAGCCGCAGGCCGCCCCGCGCGAAGTCGCCTACGATCTGGACATCCGCTATCGCTACGGCTGGATTCGCAATCCTTCGCTGGAACGCCCCGGGCAGATCCATTACGACAAGGTCGCGCTGCGCAGCTACCTGCCCGGCGCGCTCAGCCCGGTCGCGACGCCGGCATCCTCTCAGCCCAGCGCCACGCCCTTCATCGCCCCGCTGATCGAGGTCTACCCCGGACAAACCGTGCGCATCGGCCTGAACAACAAGCTGAACCGCGACGCCGACGGCAAACCCATCCGCGACCCCAGCTGTACCGACCAGGGCGGCAGCGGCAACCAGCCCCATTGTTTCAACGGCACCAATCTGCATACCCACGGGCTCTGGATCAATCCGGCGGGCAATAGCGACAATGTGCTGATCTCCATCAATCCCGGCGTCAGCTTCCAGTACGAGTACAACATTCCGCCCGACCACCCGGCCGGCACCTTCTGGTATCACACCCATCGCCACGGCTCCACCGCGCTGCAAGTGTCCAGCGGCATGGCCGGCGCGCTGATCGTGCGCGGCACGCGGCAACCCACCCAGCAACAGAACGGCGATATCGACACCCTGCTGCGGCCCTATGCCGGGGTCAACTTCCGCGAACGGGTGCTGGTGTTTCAGCAGATCCAGTACGCCTGCCGCTTCAAGGCCGGACAATACAAGGGCATGATCAAGACCTACGGCAACACCGCCACCCCGCCCAATGAGGAGGACCAACGCTATCGCTGCGACGGCGACGACGTGGGCGGCATAGAAGGCTACGACCAGTTCGGCCCCAAGACCTGGCAAGAGTCCGGCCGCTACACCAGCATCAACGGCGTGGTCTTGGGCAAGATGGCCCAGGCGCGGGCCGGCGACGTGGAACGCTGGAGAATGGTGCACGCCGGCGTGCGCGACACCATCAACCTGAAACTGCGCCGCCTCAGCGACAATGCGCCGCCGCTGGCCGGCCTGTTCGCCAGGCAGATGGATGATTACGTCGCCCGCTATTGCAGCAGCGGCACGGAGCTGGACCTGCCCTTGATCGCCGCAGACGGCCTGACCATGGGCAAGGTGCAAACCCGCAAGAGCGTGGTGTTCCAGCCCGGCTATCGCTGGGACGCTCTGGTGTCCTTCCCCAGCGCCGGCAAATACTGCCTGATCAACGACGTCAAGGTCAGCAGCACCATAGACCGCTCGGCGCCGTCGGCCCGCTTGCTGGGCGTGGTGGACGTTGCGCCCGGCCAGGCTTCGCGTCCGTTGCAGGAGGTGTTGATCGGCGCCGCCCGCGCCCACTTTCCATCCGCCGTCGCCACCAAGGTCAGCGCGGAACTGCGCAACGGGATGAAGCTGAGCAGCTTTGTGCCGCATCCGGACATAAGCCCTCAGGAAGTGACGGGAACCCAGACGCTGACGTTCAACATCGACGTGTCCCAACCCGGCGCCGCCTTCTTCCAGGTGGACGGCAAACCCTATGCCGGCGAACGCATAGACCGCACCCTGAAGCTGGGCGGCGTGGACGAGTGGACGCTGCGCTCCGACTTCGTCAGCCACCCCTACCATATCCACGTCAACCCGTTCCAGATCGTCAAGATAGTAGACCCCAAGGGCAAGGACATTAGCGCGGAAGGCGCGCCGGATTCGATGGACCCGGGCGATACGCAATACAGCGGCCTGAGAAACGTCTGGAAAGACACTTTATGGGTGAAAAACATCGAAGCCAGCAATGATCCGAAAATTGCCGCGGCCGGCCGCTACACCATCACCATCCGCACCCGCTATCAGCGCTATATCGGCGACTTTGTGCTGCATTGCCATATCCTGGATCACGAGGACCAGGGCATGATGCAGAATATTCGCATCGCGCTGCCGGACGGCAGGGGCGGCACCGCCCTCGGCCATCATTGACCGGCCCGCCATGAAAAAAGCCCGCGACAGCGGGCTTTTTTACCGAAGGACGGCCGACTCAGAAGAAAATCAGCGTCATCAGCACGAACAGCGGCAGCAAGATGACGCAGGACCAACCCAGATAGCCGAAGAAGCTCGGCATCTTCACATGGCGGTGCTCGGCGATGGCCTTGACCATAAAGTTGGGCGCATTGCCGATATAGGTGTTGGCACCCATGAACACCGCGCCCATGGAGATCGCCAGCAGGGTGTCCGCCATCGGACCCATCAGCACTTGGGCGTCGCCGTGGGCCAGGTTGAAGAACACCAGATAGGTGGGCGCATTGTCCAGGAAGCTGGACAGGATGCCGGTCATCCAGAAATACATCGCGTTGACCGGCTGGCCGTTGGCGTCGGACACCATGTGCACCAGGCCGGCCAGGTGGCCGTCGGCGCCGGCTCGCAGGATGGCGATCACCGGACCGATGGTGATGAAGATGCCGGCGAACAGCTTGCCCACTTCCAGGATGGGATCCCAGTTGAATTCATTGCCGGCGCGCACCTGCTTGGGCGTGATCCACAGCGAAGCGAAGGCCAGGCCGATCAGCGCCAGATCGCGGACGATGTTCTGCAACTCCACAGGGGTGCCCATGATGTCGAACACCACGCCCGGCTTCCAGACGCCGGACATCAGCACCGCGCCGACGATACCGGCCAGCAGGAAGAGATTGCGCTTGCCGTGCAGCTTGATCGGCTTGTCCTTGGAACGGTCGATTTCCGGCAGCGCGCCCGCCTGCGCTTCCTTCTTGAAGAAATAGCTGTCCAGCGCGTAGAAAATGGCCAGCAGCGCCAGCGACAACACCAGCACCGGCAGCGCCATATGCTGCACCGTCCAGCCGAAGCTGACGCCTTTGAGGAAGCCCAGGAACAGCGGCGGGTCGCCCAGCGGGGTCAGACCGCCGCCGATATTGGCCACCAGGAAGATGAAGAACACCACCACGTGCACATTGTGCTTGCGCTTCTCGTTGGCGCGCAGCAGGGGGCGGATCAGCAGCATCGCCGCACCGGTGGTGCCCATGATGGAGGCCAGCGCCGTGCCTATCGCCAGAATGGCGGTGTTGAGTTTGGGCGAACCGTGCAAGGAGCCCCACACCAGGATGCCACCGGACACGGTGTACAGCGAGAACAGCAGCACGATGAAGGGTATGTATTCGCCGAACAGCGCGTGGACGATCAACGCCGTCGAAGTGCCCAGGCCGTAAGACACGGCGAAGGGCGCCAGGAACAGCACGGTCCACACCGCGGTGATCTTGCCGAAGTGATGATGCCAGATGCCCGGCGCGAATATGGGGAACAGCGCGATGGACAGCAGAATGCCGGCGAACGGCAGCCCCCAGGCCAGGCTCAGCGTGGCGCCGTCCAGTTCCGCGGCTTGCGCCAGCGCCGGCAGCAGGGCCAGCGCGGCGGCGCTCAAGAGTGTTTTGGTCATTTATCTTCCCGAGGGCATGACGCCCATTGATAAAAGCGCCATCGCCTGCTTCAAGACGAGCTTGGACAGGCTATGCAAAGTATGGATTCCGGCGATATTGTTGAAGCGCAAGAGCAGCCGGATGCCCTTGCGCTGACGCTTCCCAGTCAGGCCGGCATGCATCCGCGCGGCGCGGAAGCGGCGCGCTTGATTTAGGCCCAAACGGTTACAAAGCGTTACATCGTCCCATAACTCGGGCAGTCCGGACAAGGAAAACCGGTATCGGAAGCAAGTGTTTTTGCGAGATTGCCACGCTAATTAAGCATTTGATGAAACAAGGCCGGCGGCGCTACGCCGTCGGCCTTGTCTGCGGAGACGAACGCCTCAGCGCTGGATGAATTCGATCTTGTAGCCGTCCGGGTCTTCGACGAAGGCGATCACCGTGGTGCCGTGCTTCATCGGACCGGCTTCGCGCGTCACCTTGCCGCCCTTGGCGCGCACCATGTCACAGGCGGCGTAAGCGTCCGGCACTTCGATGGCGATGTGGCCGTAAGCGTTGCCCAACTCGTAGGAGCCGGTGTCCCAGTTGTGGGTCAGCTCCAGCACCGTCTGCTCTTCTTCCGCGCCGTAGCCGACAAAGGCCAGGGTGAAGCGGCCGTCCGGATAATCCTGGCGGCGCAGCAATTTCATATCGAGCACTTCCTGGTAAAACGCCAGCGAGCGCTCCAGATTGCCCACTCGCAGCATGGTGTGCAGTAAACGCATCATCACTCTCCTTAATTCATCAATCAAAATGGAACAGCCCGGCGCCGTGCAGCTTCAACCAGCGCCGCGCCGCCTGCCAGTCCGGATACAGGCGCGCGGTCTCCGCCCAGAACGCCGGTGAATGGTTCATGTGTTCCAGATGAGCCAGCTCATGGGCGATCACGTAATCCAGCACCGCCGGCGGCGCCTGCAGCAAGCGCCAGTTCAGCCGGATCACCCCGGCCGCGGTGCAACTGCCCCAGCGCGTGCGCGCCGACGACAGCTGCAGGCCGCTGGGCCGGCGCCGGCAGGCGCGCGCCAGTGCCTCCATCCGCGCCGGAAAACGCAAGGCCGCCTCACGTTTGAAGAAACGGCATACCGCCAGCTTCAAAGCGGCCGCGTCGCCCTCGACGATACCGGTAACAATCAAGCCCTCCGCCGACAGCCTGGCCGTGCGCCGCACGCCGGCCGCCAGCACGATGGGCAGAGCCTGACCCTGCCAACTCAGTTGGCTGAGATCCTCGGCTTGTCGCCGCGCCTGCCTTTGCCGCTCCACATGGCCGGCGATCCAGTCGCGGCGCTCCAACAGCACTTCGCGCAGGCGGGCGGCGCTGACCGCCGGATGCGCGACCAGCTCCACCCGGCCCGCGCTGACCCGTATGCCCACGCTTTTGCGCGGGCGCCGGGTCAGCACCACGTCCACCTCGCCGTCAGGCAGCGGCAGACGCAGCCAGACGTTTGCGCTTTTCATCCGCGTCCGCGAACGGGCCGACGCCGCCGATCTCGCGCTGGCGCGCCTCGATCCACTGCTCGGCTTCCTTCATCATCGCCTCGGGCCCCAGCTCTTCGCTCGGCACAATGGGCTTGCCCACCACCACGGTGATCTCGCCGGGGTATTTCAGGAAGGCGTTGCGCGGCCAGAATTCGCCGGCGTTGTGCGCCACCGGCACCAGCGGCATGTCGAACTGCTTGGCCATACGCGCCGCGCCCAGCTTGTATTTGCCCGCCACGCCCGGCTTGGTGCGGGTGCCTTCCGGGAATACCGTGATCCAGAAGCGGTGGCGTTTGCGCTCCAGCCCCTGCTCCAGCAGGCGCTGGTTGGCGTTGGCGCGGTCGGAGCGGTTGATGATGATGGGGTTCATCAGCACCAGGCCCCAGCCGAACACCGGAATCCAGGTCAGCTCGCGCTTGGCCACGTACACCTGCCACGGAAAGATCTTCTGCAAGGCCAGCGTTTCCCAGCCGGACTGGTGCTTGGAACAGATCACCGACGGCTGCTCAGGCAGGTTTTCCGCGCCCAGCACCTTGTATTTCAGGCCGATCACGTGCTCCAGCATCCACAGCAGGCTCAAGGCCCAGCTGACGCCGAACACATGGCGCGCGCGGCGCGGCAGCGGCGCGGACAGCAGCAGCAGGAAGAAGAAGAGCGGCGTGACGATCATCAGCACCAGCCAGTACAGCAGGTTACGAAGCCATAAACTCAGCATGCTTGGAACACTATCCTTTTCTGAAATCAACGTTCGCGGGAATCGATCAGATATTCCGCGGCGTCGTACAAATCGTCGAACACCAGGGTACCGGCCGGCAGTTCGCCGTCGGCCAGCGTCTTGGCGCCCTTGCCGGTCTTGACCAGGATGGGCAGGCCGCCCACCGCCGCCACCGACTCCAGATCGCGCCGGCTGTCGCCGATCAGCGGCAAACCGTCCAGCTTCACATTGAAGCGCTCCGCGATCTCCAGCACCATGCCCGGCAGCGGCTTGCGACAGTCGCAGCCGGCGCTGGGGCCGTGCGGACAGAACAGCACCGCGTCGATGCGGCCGCCGGCCTGGCCCACCAGCCTATGCATCTTCTCGTGCATGGCGTTGAGCGCCTGCATGTCGAACAGGCCGCGGCCGATGCCGGATTGATTGGTGGCCACCACCACGCGCCAACCGGACTGGGTCAGATTGGCGATCGCCTCCAGGCTGTGTTCGATCGGCACCCATTCCGCCGGCGATTTGACGAAATCGTCGCGGTCTTCGTTGATCACGCCGTCGCGGTCGAGTATCACTAGTTTCACGGTTTTCCCCGTCCAGAGCGCCGGGGCGGCCGCGGCCGCCCCATCGGATTACTCCGCCAGCAGCGAGATGTCCGCCACGCGGTTGAACAAGCCGGCCAGACGCGCCAGCAAGGCGATGCGGTTGTTGCGCACCGCGGCGTCGTCCGCCATCACCATCACGCCGTCGAAGAAGGCGTCCACCGGCGCGCGCAGCGAGGCCAGCTGAGTCAGCGCGGCGGCGAAGTCGCGGGCGGCGAACTTATCGTCCACCTGCGGCGCCAACTGCTCGACGGCGGCGAACAACGCCTGCTCGGCCGCTTCGCCCAGCAGCGCCGGATTCACCGCGCCCACTTCGCCTTCGGCCTTCTTCAGGATGTTCTTCACCCGCTTGTTGGCGGCGGCCAGCGCGGCCGCTTCCGGCAGCGCTTTAAAAGCGGCCACGGCGGACAAGACCGCGCGCACTTCCGCCAGCCGGCTGGGCGAGAGCGCCAGCACCGCGTCGATCTCGTCGCCCTTGTAATCGGCGGCGAGGAAGTTCTTCAGGCGGTCCATCATGAAGCCGAACACCTCGTCGGCCACGCTGGCGGACAGCTTGC
Source organism: Chromobacterium sp. FG89 (assembly GCF_057808735.1). Lineage (NCBI taxonomy): Bacteria > Pseudomonadati > Pseudomonadota > Betaproteobacteria > Neisseriales > Chromobacteriaceae > Chromobacterium > Chromobacterium sp. FG89. Next base: position 21,136 of record NZ_JBMDIQ010000030.1, read on the forward strand.
CGGCCGGGAAGGCCGCGGCGACGATGTTCAGCAGCGCCTTCAGGTCCAGATCCGCGTCCAGCGCCATGCGCACCACGCCCAGAGCGGCGCGGCGCAGGGCGAACGGATCCTTGTCGCCGGTGGGGATCAGGCCTATGCCCCAGATGCCGACGATGGTTTCCAGCTTGTCCGCCAACGCCACCGCGGTGGCGATCTTGCCTTCCGGCAGCGTGTCGCCGGCGAAACGCGGGTGGTAATGGCCTTCGATGGCGGCGGCCACTTCGGCGTGCTCGCCGTCGAACTGGGCGTAATACATGCCCATCACGCCCTGCAGCTCGGGGAATTCGCCCACCATGCCGGACACCAGGTCGGCCTTGGCCAGATAGGCGGCGCGGGCAGCCAGCGCGGCGTCGGCGCCCAGCTCATGGGCGATGGCGCCGGCGATGCTCTGCAAGCGCTCCACGCGCTCCAGCTGCGAACCGATCTTATTGTGGTAGACCACATTGGCCAGACGCGGCAGCCGGCTGTCCAGCCGCGCCTTCTGGTCCTGTTCGAAGAAGAACTTGGCGTCGGACAGGCGCGCGCGCAGCACGCGCTCGTTGCCGCCGACGATGAAGGACGGATCCGCGGTTTCCAGGTTGGACACCAGCAGGAAGCGGTTCATCAGCTTGCCGGACGCGTCCAGCAGCGGGAAGTATTTCTGGTTCTGCTGCATGGTCAGGATCAGGCATTCCTGCGGCACGCGCAGGAATTCGGCCTCGAAGCCGGCTTCCAGCACCACCGGCCATTCCACCAGGCCGGTCACCTCGTCGAACAAGGCCTCCGGCGCGGCGATGGTGGCGTTCAGGCGGGCGGCGGCCTCGGCCAGCTTGTGGCGGATCAGTTCGCGGCGCGCGTCGAAGCTGGCCACCACCTTGCCGGACTCATGCAGGGTGCGGGCGTAAGCGTCGGCGTTGGCCACGGTCACTTCGCCCTCGGACAGGAAGCGATGGCCGCGGGTGCGTTGGCCGCTTTGCAGGCCCAGCACCTCGCCCGGCACCACCGCGTCGCCGTGCAGCATGATCAGGCCGTGCACCGGACGCACGAACTGCACGTCCAGGCTGCCCCAGCGCATCAGCTTGGGCGCCGGCAGCTTTTTCAGCGCCAAGGCCACTACGTCGGCCAGCACCGCGGCCAGCGGCTGGCCCTGCTTGACGCTCTCGTAGACGTACACGTCCTGCTTGCCGTCGCTCATCGTGGACAGCGCGGACACGTCCACGCCGCAGGAGCGGGCGAAACCGGCCAGCGCCGGCGTGGGCTGGCCGTCTTTCATCCCGGCGGCCACGGCCGGGCCCTTGCGGCTAATCTTCTGGTCCGGCTGCAAGGCGGCCACATCGGCCAACTGCACCGCCAGGCGGCGCGGCGAGGCGTAGACCGTCGCTTCGGCGTCGGCCGGCGCGAACTGCATCTTTTTCAGTTCGTCGCCTATGGTCTGGGCAAAGCTGGCGGCCAGCTTTTCCAACGCTTTGGGCGGCAGCTCCTCGGTGAGCAGCTCAATCAGCAATGTCTGGTTCATATTCACTCTAAAACTTAACGCTTGGCGGCCCCGGCGGCTTCGCAGATCACCTTCATCATGGCGTCGGCGACCGATCCGTTATACACGGGCTGCCATTTCCAGGCGTGACGCGGCACTGGAAACAGGGTTGAGAACAGGTGCTTGTTGTTGCGATCGAAATAATCGGAACTGACAAACACGTACTGGTACTTGCCGCAGTCGGCGTAGCCTACGCTGCGGCGGATATTGAATTTCAGCTTGTAGCTTTTCTCGTACTGGATCTTGTCGAACCGTTCCTGGTTGACGAAGTGCACCAGCCCGTCCTGCCCCAGCCACAGCGAATTGCCGTCTATCGCCAATTGCAGCGCCTTGCCGTCCTGATACGCCACCCAGTCGGCGGCGGGCTCGGCCTGCGCCGGCAGCGCCAGCGCGGCGCACAGACATGCGAAAAAGGCCTTCATGCGCATTCCCTCTGTCAAGAAACGGCCGGGGCGGCAAGCCAAGCTCAGGCCTGCCGGCACATCGGGAAACCCAGCGCTTCGCGGGCGTCGTAATACGCCTGCGCCACGCCGCGGGACAGGGTGCGAATACGGCCGATATAGGTGGCGCGTTCGGTCACCGAGATCGCGCCGCGCGCGTCCAGCAGGTTGAAGGTGTGCCCGGCCTTGAGAATCATCTCGTAGGCCGGCAGCGGCAGGCTGGCCTCCAGCAGCGACTTGGCCTCGGCCTCGTAGTCGTTGAACTGGCGGAACAGCAGCTCGACGTTGCTGTGTTCGAACGCGTACTTGGACTGCTCCACTTCGTTCTGGAAGAACACATTGCCGTACGTGACCGGCTGGCCGTCCGGCAGATGGGTCCAGATCAGGTCGTAGACGTTCTCCACGCCCTGCAGATACATGGCCAGACGCTCCAGACCGTAGGTGATCTCGCCCAGCACCGGCTTGCAGTCCAGGCCGCCCACTTGCTGGAAGTAGGTGAACTGGGTCACTTCCATGCCGTTCAGCCACACTTCCCAGCCCAGGCCCCAGGCGCCCAGGGTCGGGTTTTCCCAGTCGTCCTCGACGAAGCGGATATCCTGCACCGTCGGATCCAGGCCCAGCTCCTTCAAGGAACCCAGATACAGTTCCTGGATATTGGACGGAGCCGGCTTCAGCACCACCTGGAATTGATGATGCTGGAACAGGCGGTTGGGGTTTTCGCCGTAACGACCGTCCGCGGGTCGACGCGACGGCTGCACATAGGCCGCGTTCCACGGCTCCGGCCCCAGCGCCCGCAGAAAGGTGGCGGTGTGGGAAGTCCCCGCGCCCACTTCGGTGTCGTAAGGCTGCAGCAAGGCGCAGCCCTGGCGGTTCCAATAGTGCTGGAGCGTGAGGATGATTTCCTGGAAGGTAAGCATAGAGGTGGCAAGCAAAGTGAAAAGTCAAAGGCAGATTCTACCGCCTAGCGCCCCCCGCGCAAAGCCAAGCCGTTGGCGGCAAATCAAAAAGGCCGGCGAAACGCCCTCGCGCCGGCCCGCCTCGCGCTGCGGCGCCCTCATTTGCCCGCCGCCGGCACCATATCCCGGAACTTGCGCTGGGTGTATTTGGCGTAGATGCGCTCCACGCTGCCGTCGCGGATCAGATCGCCTATCGTCGCGTCCAGCCTGGCCGCCAGCGCCGCCTGCCGGGCGCTGAAATTGGGCGACAGATCGGTGCGGTCTATCACCGGCTGCAAGATCTCCACGTTCGGCCGCAGGGAGGCGCCCCACACATCGCACAAGACGAACCGACGATGGCCGCCGGTCAGCATCGCGTACAGCTGATCCTCGTCGTTGCTCGGCTCCAGCTTCCAGTTGGGATAGTTCAGAATCTTCGGCGTATAGGTATAACCGCGCACCATGCCCACCGCCTGGCCTTGCACCAGTTTCCAGTCGAAGGATTTGACCGGCGAGCCGCGCTTGACGCACAAAGCCACCGGATAGCTGGAATAGACGTTCTTGAAGCGCGGCGTCTGAGCGGCCACTTCATTATCTATCACCGCGTCGTAGTCGCCGGTCTTGACGCCGCGCAGGCAACGCTCCCAAGGCGCGGCCTCCATCGTCACCGGCACTTTCATCCGGCGGAAGGCCTCTTGCAGCACGTCGTGGCTGATGCCGGAATCCACCTTGCCGTTCTTCACATAGCTGAACGGCTGCCACTCCACCCCGCACAGTTTGACCGGGGCCTGCGCCGCCGCGCCCGCCGCCAGCAGACAGGCCCCGGCAGCCGTCATCCCTAGACTCGCCCGCATCGGCCTCTCCTTTCGTCCCGCTGTCCGCGACGATTTGTTATATGCCGGATCCGCGGCAATGCAAAGCCTGCGCCGCCAGCCGATCTGCCAGCGCCCGCCCCTTGGCCAGACAGTCCGGCAGCGACACCCCGTCCAGCCAGTTGGCGCAGGCATGCAGGCCGCGCTCGCTCGCGGCCGCCGCCAGCTGCCGCAAGGCCGCCATCACCGCCGTGCCCTGCGGCAGCGCCTGCGGCCAACGCACGATGCGCTGACTCAAGGGTTCGCCCTCCAGGCCGAACAGGCGCGCCAGCTCCAGGTTCAAGCGCCGCAACAAGGCCTGATCCGGCAAAGCGGCCAACTCCGGCTGGCGACGGCCGCCGATGAAGCTGGTCAACAAGCGCGAGCCGGGCGCCGCCGTATGCGGATAAATCCGGCTGGACATCAAATGCCCCAAGGCCAAAGCCTGCTCGCTGGCCGGGTGCAAGCCGCCGAAACCCTCCAGCGGCCGGCGCAGCGTCCGCTCCGCCGCCACGGTGGCCACCACGGTCAGCGGCGCATAGGGCAGCGCCGCGCAGGCCCGCGCCCATTCCGGCTCGCAGGGTTCCAGCAGCCGCGCCGCCTGCGGCGCCGGCAAAGCCAGCACCACCGCGCTGGCCGGCTGCGGCCCCTGCGGCGTCCACAAACGCCAGCCCTCGCCCGCGCGTTCCAGCGCCAGCGCCGGACAGCCCAGCCTCACGTCCAGATCTCTCGCCAGCCGCTCCGCCAGGCTGGACAGCCCGCCCGCCAGCGTGCACATCCGCTTGCGCCGGATCTCGCCGCGCCGCCAGCGCCGCCACATGCCCAGGGCCAGCGATCCCGCCTCCCGCTCCGCCGCCGCCAATGCGGGCAGGCATTCCCTCATCAGCAATTCTTCCGGATCGCCGGCGAACACGCCGCCGATGAACGGGTCCACCAGAGTGGCCAGCACCTCCTCGCCCAAGCGGCGCCGAAAAAAGGCCGCCACCGTTTCCGACGCGTCCGGCTCGGCGGGGCGGCGCCAAGGCTCGCTCAACAGCCGCCATTTGGCGCCCGGGCTGAAATAGCCGCCGGCCAACAGGGAGGCGGGACCGTCGGGCAAGGCGCGGTAATGGCCGTGCCGCAGCACGAAGCGCCGCTGCGGCCCCGCCGCCGGCGCCAAGGGCGTCAGTCCCAGCTCCAGCAGCCATTGCCACAAGGCCTCATCCGCCAGCAAAGTATTGGGCCCCGCCTCCATCAAGCCCGGCGCCAGGTCCAGACTCAGCACCTTGCCGCCCACCCGGTCGGACGCCTCGTACACCACCGCGTCCACGCCGCGCCGGCGCAACTGCCAGGCGCAGGCCAGGCCGGACATTCCCGCGCCGATCACCGCAATCATTTCCCGTCCCCCTCAAAGCCAAAAGGCCGCCCAGCGGCGGCCCTCGATGGAAGACAGTATGCGGCAAGACGCCGGCCGGCCAATTGATCCGCCGCAAGCCGGCGCGCCGGCCTAGCGTTCCGGCGGGAACACGCCGCGTTGCTCGGCCTGCTCCAAGGCCTGCTCCAGCCATCCGGCCGCGGCGCGGCAGCCCTGCCTGACCCCCGGCATCACGCGCTCCAGCACCTGGGACTTGCGCACCTGCTGCTCCTTCCAGCCCTTGCCGTCGGAGTGCAGGTTCAACAAAGCCGGCGCCAGCCGGTCTATCGCATTGGCGAAACGCGCCTCCGCGGTAAAGCCTTGTTCGAACTCGTCCCACAAGGCCAACATTTCCTCCGCCTGCGCCTGCGGCAGCAGGTTGAACACCTGAGCCGCGCCGGCGCGTTCGGCCTCTTTCTCCTCAGGGCCTTCTCCTCGGTCGAATACGCTGACGTCGCCGGCGACGATTTCGCCGACATCGTGGACCAGCAAGAGCCTAACCACTCGGTCCAGCGCCACCGGCTCGTTGGCGTGCGGCTGCAAGGCCATGGCGAGCATCGCCACCTGCCAGCTGTGCTCGGCGGAGTTTTCCCGCCTCTGCTGCGAAGCGATCCAGTTTTTGCGGATCACTTCTTTCAATTTATCCAGTTCAAGGAAAAACTGGATGCTCTGGCTTAAGGCGGCATTACTCGTCATCACGGCTCCTGTGGATGCGGCGGCTCGCGTTCCGGCTCAGCGCCAGGGTCGGCCCGACAATGCCAAAACGATCAAAACCATTTCAATTCTACTCTATTTTCATAAACATCCATCAGGAACCGCTGACGCTCGAAGCCAGGGCCGCCTTGCCCGCCACCGGGTTGCCGTCGTCGCCCACCAGCAAAAAACGGACTTCCGCCTGCTCGACGGCGCAGGGCGGGGACGAATCCAAGGCCAGCGTCTCCGCCGTTAAGGGCGCCACCATCTCCGCCGCCAATGGCTGCGCCGGCCCCCTGGCGCAGGCCAGTTCCAGCGCGCGGAAGGTGGCGTAATAAGGGCTGGCGTTGTCGATGCGCAAACGCGGACCGTCCGTCCGCTGCTCCAGGGTGAAACGCAGTTGCTCCGGCAAGTCCTCAACCGAGACGGGCAGCTTGGCCGGCCGCATCAAGACCTTCATCTGAGTCCGCAGCGTGACGGTCAACGTCTGCGCGTCCGCCGGCAAATCCGTCCGCGTCGGAGGGATTTCGTACAGGTTCAACCAGAACAACGATTCGCGATCCACGGGCAAGGGCACGCCGGTGGCGAGCAGGCGCAGACTGATCTGTCCCTTCGGGTTCAAGCGGAAGATAGGCGGAATGGGCATCACCGCCGCGCCCGCCGCTCCGGCCGCGTCCGGGCCGGACTCCAAATGACCGTCGTCGACCCAGGCCTGCACCACCACCGGATAGGGGTTGAGATTGACCAGTTGCAGCGACTGCTCGGCGCCGCCGGCCTCGAACACCACCCGCGTGGACTCCGCCATCAGGCCGGCCCAACTACTGCCGCACAACAGGCACAACAGACCGCCCGCGCTCCAGCGCGCCCATGCGCTACTGGACACGGACCACCACTTGCGCGGTCGCGTTCAAGGAACCCGGCTTGACCTTCTTGCCCGGCAGGCGGATCAGCGTCGCGCGCATCCGGGCGCGGTAATGGGTCAGACCGCTCTGGTTACCCGTCGCTTCCGCGTCCTGCAACACCGGATACCAGCCGGCTAGGGCCCCGCCGCCGGTGATCAGCTCATTGCTCAACAGGTTCAAGCGCTGGCCGCCCAGCCGGCTCAAGGCCACGCCCACGCCGGTGGCCACGGCGGGGTTGACCCCGTAACCGTCGGACAGCAGATGTGTGACCCCGCCGCCGCCGGTGCCCAAGCCCTCTTTCAAGGCCGCCTGGTAGTTGGCGGCTTGCACCAGCACCCCCATCGCCGTCTGTCCCGCTCCGGTTCCGCTTTGAAAACCAGACAGGCCGATATTGGCCGGCGAGCCCGTCTGGCATTGCAGGTTGATCTCGATCGGCAGCGTACGCTGCCCGCCTTTCTCCATCTCAACCGCGCTGATGGGCGGAAAAGCCACTACCGGCGTCACCGTTACCACCCGGCAGCTGGCGGTTCTGCGGATCTTGACAGTGTTATACGGGTTGATGGAGCCGGGCCAGGCGTTGTAGAAGCCGGACCACTGCGTCGCATGATCCACGCCTTCGCCCAATAAGGGCGACAGGCCGCCGCCTTGAAACGCACTATAGGCGATGGGCTGTGTATACACCCAGTTCTGGCCAGCCACGCTGTCCTGCCAGCCGATATCTCCCGAGCCCTTGGACTGGCTGTACTTGAAGAACTCCACCTTGTAGTTGCTGAAATGCCGGGCCTTGATCAGATACCAGCCACGCGAATCCCGGTCGCGCGCCATGTCCAGTTTCAGCGGGCGTCGTTTCCAATAACGCGACGCGAACTCGCCGGTATTCAAATTGGTCACCCGCGCCATCAAACCGCGCTGCACGGTGCGGTAAGCTTGCGGCAGGCCGATGGCGCTGCCCTCCTCGTCCTTGCCTGCCCAAAGGTTATCGCCATTGGTCGAATAATATTCGTAAAAAGTGCTCGGCCTTTCCTCCGGCGAGCAACGGAACAGCACTTGCTCCGGCGTATAACTGCCGATATTGTCGGAACCCAAATCGTAAATGCTCAGTATCTTGCTGCCCAGCAAAGTGCCGTCCGGCTGGAAGACCTCATTGTTGATGTTGATGGTCATCGCCATCGCGCCCTGCCCGGCGGTATCCGTCGAACCCAACCAGGACCGCACTTCTCCCTTGCCCGGTTCAACATAATCCACATCGTTGGGATTGGTCGACGGCGTGGCGCGCGACACGCGATAGCACGCGGCCTCCGCCTGCGCGCTCCACAACCCTCCCAGCAGCAGGGCCAATAAGGCCGCCGCGCCATGCCTCCGCGCCGCGGCGTCAGTTTGAAATTTCATCTTGGTCCTCATTGTTTGAGCGGCGGCGCGCACTCCGCCTCCAGGCGGATAATCGGCCGGCTTGGCGCGTCGTCGGCCAGTTCATACGGCAGCGCGCACTGCCTGTCCGCCTCTTTGCCCCACTTCACCAGCAGGCGCGCCTTGCGGGAGGCCACCCGCGCATAGGCCTGCCCGCCCTGGCCCACCATGCCGATATTGGAGCCGTCTTCCGCGTACACCATCGCGCCCATGGGCAGGGCCTGGCCGTTTGCCAGCCACCCCTTGATCAACAGCGCCTGGCCGCGGCGGGTGGCGAACTTCAGCCTGACCGCCGCGCCGGCGTAAGGCGCGGTGCGCAATTGGTCGCCTTGCAGCTCCACGCCATCGGCCAGGCCCTTGCTGTCCAGCGACACGTCGTTGTAACGGTAAGGGGTCAGCGACGGGATCAGCGCGTAACCGGCGCGGTCCACCTTGGCACCCATGCCGTAGCGCACTTCCGCGCCTTTGGCGCCCGGCGCTTCCACCAGGCCGAAGGTTTCGCTCAGATAGGGGCCGAAGGTCACGCCACCGCGGTGCACCGCCACCGCGCCGCGCGCGCTGGCGCCGGTTTGGGTGAAATTGCGTCCGCGCGAATAACTGCCGCCCACGGTGACCAGCGGGAAGCGCTTTTGCACATTGCCGCCCAATGCGGTGGCGCTGTTTTGCGAGGTCTGCGACACGTTGACGCCGTAGCTGACCGTCTGCGCCTCGTCCGCGGTGCCGCTCAAGGACAGTTGCAGATTATTTTCACCGTCGCTGCGGCTGGTCGAAGCAGCCAACATCGGCGCGCGCCGGACCTTCCCCAAGGGCATGGATAGATTGAACATCACCGTATTGCGCACCCGTCCGCTGTCCAGCGGCTGAAATCTGGAGCCGCCGTCTTGCGATTGCCCCATGCGCTGGCGCGCCACCGATACCCCGTAACTGATGGAACGGAACTGGTTCTGATAGCTGAGTTGCAGCTGGGTGTCCCGCTCCTTGCCGTTGTAGTAATCGCTGATCGCGGCGGACAGTCCCAGGCTGCCGTAATCGCCCAGCCGCTGGTTGACGCTGACGGTGAACTGGTTGCGCTGCTGGAAGCTGCCGGAGTTCCAGGTCCGGCCCTGCTTATAGGCCTCGCGCGCGCCCAGCGCGTCGACCAGATCGCGGTAGCCGCGAGTGGAGTAGCGATAGCCCGCCAAAGTAATGGACGTGGCGGTGGGCTGGATGGTGTGGCTGTAAGTCAGCGCCGCGCGCCAGCCGTGGATCTGACTGCCGTCGCTGTCGCGGGAGCGCGACAATGTGGCGTCCGCGCCCAAGGCGCCGTAGCGAGACCCCCACACCGCCCCGCCCAGCAGCGCGGCGTAATCGGACGCCGCCCGCGCGCCCATATTGGCGGTCAAGGCGTTGCTGACGCCGCGCTGATAAGTGAAATCGGCGAACACCGGCTTGTCTTCCAGCGTATTGCGCAGCTGGCCCACCGTCAGGCTGTAACGCGTCTGGCCCGGCCGCATCGATCCCGGCACCGCGGCAAACGGCACGGTGAAACGCTTCACCTGTCCGTCCGCCTCCGTCACCTCCACCTCCAGGTCGCCCTGATAGCTGGTGGGGAATAGATCGTCGATCACGAAGGGCCCGGGCGCCACCACGGTCTGATAAATTTCCTGCTTGCCCTGACGCACCACCACCCTGGCGTTGGTGTCCGCCACGCCGCGCACCACCGGCGCGTAGCCGCGCACGGCTTCCGGCAGCATCCGGTCGTCGCTGCGTAGCTGCACGCCGCGATAGCTGAGCCCGCTCAGCAGGCTGCCGCCGGTGGAGCTGTCTCCTAGCGTCAGCTCGCTCTGCAGGGCGGGCAAGGCGCGCTGCACATAGCTGCGGATATGATTCCAGCGTCCGCCTCCGGCCATGCCGCTGCTGTAGTTGGATTGCTGACGCAAACGCCACAGCCCCAGGTTCACCCCGGCGTCGGCGGAAACGTAGTGATAGGTGTTGCTGATATCGCCGGTGCTGGAGCGGTAGCTGTTGGCGTCGTAGTTGAGGAAGCCGATGGCCGCGCCGACATCCAGATCCTCTTCCGCCACGTAGCCGCGCGGCAGCCGTTTCATCGCCGCCTGCGGCACCGACAGATTCAGACGCAGCCGCGGCAGGTCGAACTCGCTGCCGGCGCCGGGAATGCGCAGCGCCAGCGGCCAGCACGCCGCCGCGTCCTCCTCGTCCGGCGGCAAGCTTTCGGGCAAGACCCCCGCCTTGATCAGGAAAGCCCGATCCAGACAAGCGGACGTGGGGTGGTCTTCCTCGCGCCGGAAGCTCACGGTTTGGCGAGAGTAAAACGTGTTGTTGACGAAAACATCCACCAGGTACTCGCCGGGGTCTACCTGGCTGGGCTTGTTGAAGCGCTCGATGTCGTCCGCCAGCGAGTTGCCTTGCAGCAGCCGCTTGTCGAAACGGTAAGCCAAGAGCGCCGGCGCGGCCTCGGCCGTACCCGGCTCGGCCCAGACCAAGCCAGGCGACAGGCAGACCGCGCCGGCGGCCAGCATGGGGGGAAGACCAGGAAGCCACTGGCCGCGATAGGAAGTTGAAGTCATATCCGGGGAATCACTCCGCTGCCACGGCGGCGGACTCGACTTCGTTCACGCCGCCGTAATCATTGACATGCTTGTAACGCACGGAGAGCGGCGCGCTGGTCTGCGTCAGCCCCGATACCGGCCAACTGGCTCGGGAAAACGGCGCCAGCATGTCCGCCTTGAAAGCGTGGGCCTTGCCGCCGCTCATCACCTCGCCGCCCATCAGCGTCAGGTAGTAGCCGCTGCGGTTGTCCGCAACCAATTGCCATGCGCGGCCCTGACGCTGCAAGGAGAAACGCAGTTGCTCCGGCGCCTGCTCAACCCGGCCCTGAATGCCCGCCGGGCGATAAAACAGCTTGAGCCGGCTGCGCAGCATCACCAGCATCTGGTTTTGCTCCGAGAACTCGCCGGTAACCGACGGGATCTGCAGCATGTTGAAGTAGTAGACCGACTCCCTGTCCTGCGGCAGCTCGCTGCCGTCGAACACCAGCCGCACGGTCTGACCCGCCTTGGGTTCCATGCGGAACACCGACGGCATGGCGGCGAACGGCGCCGAAGCGGACTCCGGCGTGGAGTCCACGTCGCCGGAATCCAGCCAGACCTGGACCACATTGGGCGTGGCGTCTTCGTTGCTCAGTTGGATGCTGCTCTCGCGAGCCTGGCCGGGATAAACGATGCGGGTGTTGTTCAGCACCACGCTGGCCCAGGCCGCCGGCCACGCCGTCAGCAGAATCAGTCCCGGCAGCAGCGCGCGCCGGAGCGCGGCGGCGCTAAACGCGCCACGCTCCGGCTGACTGCCGCTAGGTTTACAAGTAGGAAACCGCATACTGCACGCTGCCCAGCACCGACCCTACGGTGGCGGCGCCTTCGGCGTAGTAGCGGACGGCGAACTTGTGCTCAGCCGTGGTTTTGCCTGCTTCCAATACCAGGCCCGACGCCTTGTAACCGCCGGTCAGGTCGAACGGATTAGCCGGAGCAGCCGGGTCCAGCAATTGCAGGGCAACGTTCTTGGCGGTGCCGGTGTTAACGATATTGCCGTCCTTAGTCAGGCTATTGGCGACGAACACGGTCTTGATCTCGGTGCCGCCGGTGGGCGCCGCTTCACAACCGGTCAGACGGATGGTGAAATCGGTTTGCCCCGCCGCCGCGCCCGCCGCGCTCAGGCTGGTCGTCGGCACCGTAGGCAACAGAACCACCGGGTTGCTGTCATTGCCGTTGATATCCACCTTGCAAGTTTGCGAAGACACTTCGCCCTGGAAGTTAATGGTGTTGCCCGCCAGCGCTAAAGTCGGCAGAAATAAACTGGCCAAAACGACGATCTTTTTCATGAAACGACTCTCCATTGATATTTAAATATCTTCAATTTCAAACTCGCCGAAACCATTTTAATCGAGCCCAAAATAAAGACAGGCCGATTGTACTTAGCCCCCCTAAACAGACAAATAGGATTTTTCCTAAAAAAATCATGTCGACACAAAAAAACGCAAACGTATTTACCAAAAACGAATTTAAAATAATGATAAAATTAATATATTCATAACAAGCAGAATATTCTCAAAAATTACATAATGGATCTATTTATAGATAACCAAAACCACCAACTCAGTCCCCTGCTTACATGGGTGCCATCCAGGCAATATGCGCCGTCCGCTCAGCCAGTATTGCCATATCTTGCGCCACATCAGCGTTTTCCAACCGAGCCTGAATCTGACATCTCCTAGGCCTCAAGCGCCCCCTCCTAATGAATTCATCTCAGACAGTGTTATGTTTTAATACTATCCTTAACAGCTAACACCCTATCCATTTCACAAAAAGAACCTATCAAAACTTCAGAGAACATCATGTCAAGCGCCACGCCTGGCAGGAGAGTTTATAAAAACAAAAAACCCCTTGTCCCGCCAAGAGGACAAGGGGCCATGCCATACAACTAATCCCAGCTGTCTACAACAGCAAGACAACCATCAAGCAAGCTGACATTACATGTCGAACCGGTTCACGATCTCACGCGCAAGAGCGAGACAAGACCTTGCGACCGAGAAATTTGAACAGGCTCTTAAAACGACGACAAGGCCATCGCTCTGGCCACCGCTTCACTAAGCTTGGTGCCATCAGGCAATACCGCGCTATTCAACAAGCGCTCATGAATGAGCCTGGCTTGTTCGGCCTGGCCCGCGGACTGCAATAACAAGCTCTGCGCATATTGGCCGGGGAAGCTGTCGGGGTTCAGTCCCAAAGCCCGTCTGGCGGACTGCTGGGCTTCTTGCAAATGCCCCTCCATGATCGCGACGATGGCGAGGCCGCCATGGGTATCGGCAAAGTTCCGATCCAGCCGCAAGGCTTCCAGCAAAGCCTCCTTGGCCTGCGCAGGTCGATTGCTCAAGATTCGACACCAGGCCAGCACATGCCAACTGCCCACATGCCCCGGCATCGAACGCAGCGCTTGAGCCACGCTGGACTCCGCCTCATCCAGTTTGCCTTCCAGCATGGAAACCAGACCCAGCCCCATCTGCGCCCGGCCTGAATTCGGCTTGCTGGCGCAGGCCTGCCGCAACAAGGGGCTTGCGACGGTCAGGTCCTGCTTGCTTAAGGCCAACATGCCCAACACTGTCGCCGCATCCGGATCGGAAGGCGAAAGCTCCAAGACTTGACGAGCGACGCGTTCCGCAGCGGCCAGATTCTCTTGATCCAGATATAAGGTCGCCAACAAACCATACAGACTCAGGTGCTCCGGGAACTGCCGCAAAGCCGTTTCCGCCGCTACAACCGCATCCTCCAGCCGGCCTAAAAAGTGCAAGGCGCGGACATGCAAGGGGCCGGCTTGAGGCAAGAGCGCCAAACTCTTGGACGCTCTGGCGGCTTGGGGCTCCGCCTCCTCATAACGCCCTTGCAACATCAGCGCGTAGGCCAGGTTGTAGAATAAGGCGGGCTCCTCCCAAGCTTCGTCCCGCAAGGCCTGGAACACCGCCACCGCCTCGTCAAGACGTCCCTGCCGCATCAAGGCGACGCCCTGCAAGGAGCGGCCGCCAAAGTGTCCCGGCGCCGCCGCAAACAATTGCCGCAGAGCGGCTTCATGCTCATGCAGGCTGCCGGCCTGCAAATGGAGATCGGCCAGTTCGAGCAGCAAATGAGGATTGGCCGGATCGGCCGCTAGATAAGCCTGTAATTGGCTTAATCGCTGATTGGGTTCGGTCATCATGCTTGCTTATGGGATTGTTGCAATTGCTGCCGCAAGTACGCGGCCAGCTTTTCATATTGGGGGTGCTGACGAAGGGCCGCAGCCACATCCGCCACCAAGCCGCCGAAAGCCGGATCCGTTGCCGCGCCGGCGCCAAACTCTTCCGAAAGCAAAGCGCGCACATGCACTTCCAGCACGCGCGACTCCGCATCGGGCCAGCTTGGATCGATCGCCCGCAACTGCTTGGCAATCTGTCGACGCACGTCGGCGCTACCGGCGGCCTTGGCCGTGCCGGCCGCCGGCGCGGATTTTGACCCGGCCGGCCTTTGGCCCTCTACCGATCGGTTTCTGGCCAACAAGCGCTGTAAAATACTGGCTTTGTCTATCGGCTCCATCGGTTCAATTCCAGCCAAACACCCGCATCAATGTAGCTTATCGTCTCCGCTGGAGGCGTACCCTCGCAGCAGCAAGTTGCCTGCCGAGGCGCCCGCGGCCGGCTCGGCCTCCACCATCGGCGCCTCAGAGCCGGCGCCCTGCTGGGCATCGATCTGCGCCAGAATCCGCCGCATGTCCTCGTTCAGCATGGGCGCGGCCTGGTTGGCCGCGATGCCTCGCGTCAAATACTCCCTGCAATCGGCAAACTCATCCCGGATCAGATGCAGCAGGCCTTGGCGAAACAGTTGCAGCGGATGATCCTCCGCCAACTCGCCCAGCCCTTGCCACGCTTGCTCGGCCCGGTCCGGCTGCCCCTGGGTCAGATGCAACAGGCCCAACTGGAAAACCGCCATCACCAGCCCCGGCTGCAAAGCCACCGCCTGCTCCATTTCGACCACAGCGCGGTCAAACAAGCCGATCTGCGCATACTCCGCTCCCAGCAAGTAACGCAGGCGGGCATCTTCGCCATCGTTTCTCACCCCCTGCTTCAGCAGCGCCACCGCTTCCGCATGTTGCTGGCTTTCCATCGCTTGCAAAGCCAACTGAAAAAGCTCTTCCTGATCCAATACCGCGTAATCCATTAGTACTCCATTTCAACACATCGCCGCATCAGAACGGCAGCACGCTCATGAAAAAACGAGTCAGCCAGCCGGGCTTGGCGAACAAGCTCTGATTACCGGCGGTCTGCTGCTCCAATCGAACATCCGTGACCTTGGTGGAGGACACTAGGTTGCCAGGCAGGATGTCGCGAGGATTGACTGTTCCGGACAGCCGGATCTGCTCGCTATCCTCGTTTATCTGGACCTGCTTCTCCCCGCTCACCCGCAAATATCCGTTCGCCAGAATCCCCACCACAGTCACTGAGATGGAACTGGTAAAACTGCTGCTGTTGTTGCGGCTGCCTCGGCCATCCATCTTCTCGCCGCCGGAGGCGCTCAGTTCGCCGGACAAGGACTTCTTTCCCGGGGACCAGCCAAACATCCGGTTGATTGCGGGAGCGTCCATTTCCACTCCGATCTCGTTGCCTAGCCGAGTATCCCGGCTGCCTCTGGCCTCTTCGGACAAGCTGGAACTGGCGCGCTCCTGAATCACCACCGTCAGGCTGTCGCCAACGCGGGACGGCACATCGTCGCGGAAATAGGAACGATAACGGCCAGGCTGATACAGACTGCCGGGGGTGGTCTGCGCCATGGGAACAGGCGCGGGATCCGCGCTGGTCGGTCCGGAAACCAATGGCTTGGGCGTTGCTACACATCCGCCCAGCGCGGACAAGACGGTAAACAACAACATTATTCTGGCACAACAAGACATAATCGGTCTTTCAATTGGACGGCAGTCCATCCGCAGCAAGCGAAACCAAGGGCTCGTCTCTACCGCTCGACAGCACACGCCTGTAACAGTCTTATCTCGTCCGCGGCGGAAAAGTTTAGGCGCCTCACGCATCTTTTCAGGCCTCCCTCTCTTTCGCCGAAGACAGGCTGGCGCGCAAGGCGGCCAAGCCTTCCTTGTGCAACTGCGAAACCCGCCCCTTGCTCAGCCCTATCAGCTGAGCGATCTCGGAAAACGGCACCCCGTTCAGATAGTGCAGTCGCAGCACTTTTTGCGCTTTGTCCGGCACCCCGCTCAAGCCGGCCAACAAGTCCCGCTTCGTTTCCTTCAACTCCAGCGAACGGTAGGCCAGATCCTCGGACGCCGGTTCCGGCTCGGCCAAATACATCCCGCTGTCCTCCAGCATGAAACCGATGGCCAGCCCCACCGACAGCTCCCGCAAAATATCGAAGGGTTCCGCCGCATCCGGCTCCATTGCCTCAACCCGCTCCTGCAAGGCTTTCCGGCGCGCGGACGCTTGGCTCGCCACTTCCGACGTTCGCGCCAGCTGATCCAAGATCGCCCCCCTAATCCGATATTCGGCATAGGTCTTGAACGCCACGCCGCATTCGGGACGATAACGGTCAATCGCCTCCAGCAGCCCTATCACCCCCCAATGGAACACATCGTGAAACTCGTAACTGTCCCCCACCCGCCGCGCATAAATCCGCGCCGCCAGAATGCGCACCAAGGGCTGATGAGCCTCCACCAATGCGGCTCGGGCTTCGGCTGAGGCGGCGGCGGCTTGGAGCACATCGCGCGCCTCAGCATCCAAGGACGAATTCAGAGCCGGCATCGCGGATCATGAGCCGCCGGACAACACCGCCCTGGCCACCAGCGTCCAACCGTCGATCAATACAAACATCAGCACCTTGATCGGCAAAGCGATGGAAACCGGAGGCACCATCATCATCCCCATCGCCATCAAAACGCTGGAAACGATGATGTCCACTAGAAGGAAAGGCAGGAAGATCACGAAACCGATTTGGAAGGCCAGCCTAAGTTCGCTCAACAGAAAGGCAGGCACCACATGCACCAGACTGATGGATTCGGCATTGTCGGGCATGTCCTTGCCCGCGCTGCTCAGCACAAAGCTCATATCCTGCTCGCGAGTCCGGCCTATCATGTATTCCTTCATGATGACCCCTCCTTGCCGCAGAGCGGACGAAGCCGGCAAACGTTGCTGGTACAAGGGCGTCACCACCTGCTGATCCAGCTTCTCGAAGGTGGGCCCCATGGACAGCAAGGTCAGGAACGCGGCCAGCATGATCAACACCACATTGGGCGGGGTTTCCTGCATGCCCATCGCGTGCCGCAACATGGACAGCACGATCACGATGCGGGTAAACGAAGTCATCGCCACCATCATGCCCGGCAGCAAGGCCACCAAGGTCAACGCCAGCACGATGTTGACCGCCTGACTGACGCCTGCGCCGTTCAGCGCCACGTCCACCATTTGCGTTTGGGCGTTGGCCGCCAGGGGCAGCCAGCAAAGCGCCCAAATCCATTGCTGCATTTTTCTCATGCTCTGGACTCATCCCTGAGCACCGTGACGCCATGCTCGCTTTCCGCCAACATGATTTCACGGTCGCGGTGCTGGACCACATACACCGTTGATTTGGCGGACAAGCGGCATTTATCCACCACCCGCAGACTATCCGCGCCGGTCCCTGCTTGGCCAAGGCGCGGACGACGCAATCGCCACCAACACGCCGCAGCGCCGATCAGCGCCAAACCGCCCAATATTTCATAAGGGCCAAGCAGACCGCCGCTGCTTGCCGGCGGATCACGACGAAACTGCAGCGGAGCCCGCGCCGGCTCGGATGCCGAAACCGCGCAAGCAGGCGCGGAAGTCCCGCTTGCGCACACACCGGCAAGCGCGCTCGCGCCTTGGACGCACACTATCAGGGCAAACGCGTATTTCATCTTCACCATGCCGTTCACGCGGAAAAACGCGCCACCTGCTCGATGCGGACGCCAAGATGGTCGCCCGCCACCACCAGGGCGCCGCGCGCGACCACCTGACCGCCCAGCAGGATCTCCACCGGGTCCCCCGGCGTCTTGTCCAGGGCCAGCACCTCGCCCTCCTTCAGCGCGTCCAGTGCGGCGATGCTCAATTGGCAGCGGCCAATCCGGGTATCCAACCGAACTTCCACGTCTTTCAGCAATTCAAGACGGCCCCCCAGCAAACCCTGCGCCGCCGCATCCGCCTTGGCGTCCAAAGGGGCTGGATTGAAAATTTCAACTTCCTTGCTCATGTTTCACTCTTTTTGATGGGCCGCGCCGGTCGGACGACTTTCACCGCCAGACGTCCCTGATCCACACCGTACTTCGCCCGTCCTAAAGCCATGCCGTCAGGCAGGCAAAGCTCAAATAATCCATCCGCCTTCTGATCCAGCCGAAGCACATCCCCTGCTTGCAAGGACTCCAGGTCCGCCAAGGACAGGCGTGCCGGCGCGGCGCGCACTTCCAGCTCCACTAGCTGTTCCAGCGGCAAATCCCTCAACTTCAGCGGCTCCAACGCCGCTGGCTGCGCCCTGGCCGGCAACAAGCCCGCGGCCTGCTCCGGCGACAAGAGCACAGCCAATGTCTGGCCCGCCGCGCTCAGTTGCAGACACAGCGCGCCAAGCACGGAATACAGGGGCGACAACTCCGCCGCGCTCACCGCTTTGTCCCGGTAAAGGCTAGCGTCGTCTCCTGCGGTCAGCTGACGGCCCAAGGCCAGACGGGCGGCGTCCAGCACCGGGCCGGCCAGGCTCGACGCGTCCAGCGCAGCGCGGCTTTTTTTCACGCCAAGGCATAAGGCAGAGAAAAAACCATCCGCTTCCGCATCGTTCGCCATCGCCGGCAGCGCTTCGCCGCCATCCAGCCACGCCAAGCCGGCCAGATCCGACAAGGCGACCGGGCGCAGCCTTAGGTCGACTTCGCCCTCCGCAATTGACCAATCCCGCAGCCAATACGAGCACCGCTCGCGCAAGCGCGACTCGATTTGCGCCAGCTCCGCGCCGGCGTACAGGCGATACGGCAGGGCAACGCTCATCGCCCCCCCTTCATCTGCAGAGCCTGCTGCATCATTTCATTGGCGGCGGAAATCAGTTGGGACGCCGCCTGATAGCCGCGCTGCGTGATCATCATGTCGCTGAATTCGGCGGACAGCTCCACATTGGACAGCTCCACCTTGCCTGCCGCGACCTTGCCGAAAACGCCGCTGCCCGCCGCCCCGTACTCGGCCGTCTGTCCCGGACGCGCGCGGTAGTAGCCGGAACCAATGCGCTCCAACTGCTGATCCGGCTGGGCGAACCAGGCCAGCGCCAGCTTGCCTGCGACCGCGGTTTGCCCATTGGAGTAACTGATCTGCGCCTTGCCGTCCTGATCGAAACTCAGCTTGGTCAACGCGCCCGACGCATAGCCGTCCTGGCTGGCCACGCGGATGGTGGACGAGGTGCCGCCGGACAGGCTGGTGGTGTCCGAGATGGAGCCCGGTTCGCCGAAGAACAGTTTCAGAATGCCGCCTCCGCTGCTGGGCGTGTTCAAACGGACCGAGACCTGGTTGTAGCCAAAGGACGGCGAGCCGTCCGGGTCAAAACGAATCTCGCCGCTCCCCAGCGTGCTCAAGGCCACTTTGTCCTGAACCTCCACCTTCCAATTGCGGGGCGTGCCGGTGCCGGTGAAGCTGATCTTCAACTGCCGCGCAACCCCGTCCTTGTCGAACACCGTGGTTTCGACGCTGCTGTTGGTCGCGCCGGTGGACAGGTTGTCCGCAAACTTGATGGTGGAGGTCGGCTTGGCGGCCTGGTTGCGCAAGGCGCCGATGGAGAAGTCCTGCAACTCCTTGTTGGGCCCCAGCATCTGGATTCGCGATTTGTCTTGCCGAGAACTCAGCACGCCGTCCAGATCCAGTTCAAACTGTCCCACCCGGCTGTAATTGAGCTGGTTTCCGTTCTTGGAAACCAGGAAACCGGCGCCGTCCACCGAGACATCCAAAGGGTTGGCCGACGCTTGCAGCTCACCGGAGGAGAAATCCGTCACCGTGGAACCTATCTTCACGCCCACGCCGTGCTGACCGCCATTGCCGCCCTGGGTGTCGTACTGGTACATCATGTCGGTGAATTGCAGCGAAGTGCGCTTGAAGCCCGGCGTGTTCAGATTGGCAACGTTATTGCCGATATTGGACAAGCCTTTCTGGAAGGTGCGCAGCCCGCTCAAGCCGACGAACATGGTATCGATCATGTCGCGCTCCCGCGCACCAGCGCCACCTGGGTCAGCGACACGCCGGTCATCAGTTCGCCGCTGGCGGACTTCACCGTCAGCATGGGCTGGCCGCCGGCAAAGGAAATAGTGGTGACCTGGCCCGGCACGTTGCCGCTCGCCGTCGCCACCTCCACCGTCTTGCCGATCAGCCCCAAGGACTGATTGGCCGCTTGCTGCGCCAGCAGGGTATCCAGCTTTTCATTGGACATCCTCGTCTGCTCCAAGGAGGAGAACTGCGCCATCTGCGCCATGAATTGCTGATTGTCGATAGGCTTCAGCGGATCCTGGAAAGTCAGTTGCGTGGAGAGAATCCGCAGAAAATCCTGCTGGGTGATTCCCCTCGTCTGCGCAACGCTGCCGCCGCTCGAAATGCCCAAACCTGTAGTTGCCATGTTCACCCCTGTTTCAAAATAGGCAAGCCGCCTGCGGCGTTTTCCTGGAAGACCACCGCGCCGTTGACGGCCAGCATCGCCAGCCGCCCTCCCTTGTCCCGGAGCTGACGAGCCAGCCGTTGCCCCAGAGCCTCGGCTTCTCCGGCGTCAAGCCTGGCATCCCTCACCCAGACCCGCACTGCGCCCTGATCGGCGAAGACCGTAATCTTGCAGGGCTTCAACCAAGTTCTCAGCGTCGCCGCCGTCTCGGCGTCCAAGGCCGCCTCCGTGGCGAGCGGCGCTTCCGCGCTGTCCCCGCCGTCCGCCGCCGGCCTTACCGGCGCCGCCTGTCCACCCTCTGCCCTCGCCTTCGCCACCGCCTTCAAGCCTAAGCTCTCCATCGCGACCGGCGTTCCCGCGTCCACGGCGCGTAGGCCCTTCGGGGCCGGTTCGGCGCCGCGCGGGGCGATCCAAGGCAAGGCTTCGGCCTCATTTGGCAAGGAGCCTGGCCGGCCCTCGACCGCCAATTCGGCGCTCGCGTCCATCCCATCGCCCAGCCGTATCGCCCTGCACACGCTGTGCTTGGCCAGTTCGGCCTCCAGCTGTCTTTGCCATTGCCGGCCCGCCTGCGGCTCCGGCGCCTCGCGCCGCGAACGCGCCGGCGCGCCGCCCGGCTCTCCATCCAACACGATGACGCTCATGCGCCTCCTTGCCTGCGGCGTTGCAGCCAAGCCTCGTCCTGCTCGCGGAACACTTTGCGTTGCTCCCGCTCGCGCGCGGCCAGCCGATGACGCTCTTTATGTTTTTCCACCTGCCTCAGTTCCGTGCGCGCATGCTGCAAAACGGCCCGCGCCTGCGCCCAATCCCGCTCTGCCTCGCTCACGTCCTGCGACAGCGCTTGGCAGCGCAGCCGCTGCTCCCGCAAGAAATTCAAGGCGGACAAATACAGGGGCGGGTTGCCCGCCAACACGCCCAAGGCCTGTTCGCAAACGCGCATGTCCTCCTGCGCCCGACTCAGAATCTGACGAGCGCCCTCCAGACGGCTCTCGACCGCCGACAAGGCCTGACGCGCCAGTTGCAATGATGACTGGCGAAAGCCCAGCAAGGGTTCCAGGCGGTAAGGAAAACCCGTCATTTAGCCTCCTTGCAGCACAGCGGCCAAACTCGTCAGCGCCGCCGCTCTGCCCTCGCGCTGCCGAGTATCCTGTTGCAAAAAAGCCTCCAAGCCGCTTTTGCGCTCCAAAGCCTGATCCAGCTCCGGATTGCCGCCAGGACGATAGGCGCCCAACTCCAGCAAGTCCTTGCTCGCCGCCAGCACGCTCAGCGTTTTGCGGCAAGCCTTCATAACGTCTTGCTCGTCCTCCGAGGCCAACGCCGACGACAGACGGCTGACGCTGCCCAACACGTCGATCGCCGGAAAATGTCCGGTATTGGCCAGTTCGCGCGACAGCACGATGTGGCCGTCCACAATGCCGCGGACGCTATCGGCCACCGGATCGTGAATATCGTCGCCCTCCACCAGAACGGTGAACAAGCCGGTGATCGAGCCGCCCTCCTTGCGCGTGCCGCAGCGCTCCAGCATGCCGGCCAGCTCGGAGAACACCGACGGGGTGTAACCGCGCGAGGTGGCTGGTTCGCCAATGGCCAGGCCCACTTCCCGGCGGGCCATCGCATAACGGGTCAGCGAATCCACGATCAACAACACCGAGCGGCCCTGATCGCGAAAATGCTCGGCCACCGTCACCGCGCTCAAGGCCGCCGCCTCGCGCACTAGCGCGGGCTCGTCGGCGGTGGCGACCACCAGCACCGAACGCGCCAGCCCGGACTCGCCCAGGCTTTCCTCGATAAACTCCAGCACTTCGCGGCCGCGCTCGCCAATCAGGCCCACCACCACCACGTCGGCCGCGCAATTGCGAACCAGCATGCCCAGCAGCGTGCTTTTGCCCACGCCGCTGCCCGCCATGATGGAAAGCCGCTGCCCGTAGCCTATGGTCAGCATGCTGTCTATCGCCCGGACGCCGGTTTCCATCACCCGGTTGATCCGGCTGCGGCCCAACGCCGGAATCGGCGCGCTGCGCACCGGCCTTCGCCCGGCAAACTCGATCTCTCCCTTACCGTCCAGCGGCCGGCAAAACGCATCCACCACCCGCCCCAGCAGCGCATCGCCCACCGGCACCGAAAACGCATGCCCGGCGGACACCACTCGGGCGCCCAGCAGCAGGCCGTCCACCGGGCCGTAGGGCAGCAACTGCAAGCGGTCCCGATCCAGGCCGGCCACTTCGGCCAACACCGCCGGTCTGTCGCCGGCCAGCTCGATATGGCACAGATCGCCCAAGCCAATGCCGGCGGGTCCGCAAGACTCCACCAACAGACCGACTTTACGGCTGACGTAGCCCACGCGTTCCACCAGATCGGAGGCGTGGATCGCCGCTCGCAATTGCTCAAGTCCGGGCGTCATCGCGCTCTGGCCTCTTGCAGGCTCCGGCGCAAACGCTCCATCTGCGTGGTCATGCGTGCGTCGATATCGCCATGCAGGGTTTCAACGATGCAGCCGCCCCCGTCCAGACTGGCGTCCGCCACCACGCTCACCTCGCGGCCCGCCTCGCTCAACGCCGCATCGTCGCCCGCAAGCAAGGCCGCATCGGCCGGATGGAGGCGCACTCGCACCGGTTCGCGTCCCGCCGCCTCGCTCAAGGCGTTACGCACGCAGGAACGCGCCAGTTCGGCGGACAGCGGCATCTCGCCTATCATGCGCGCCAGCGCTTCCAGCAGCAGCGGCGACAGCATGCGCTCCACCTCCTCATGCACCGCTTCGCGGACGCCGCCCAAGGCGGCCAGCAAGGCCTTGCCCTGAGCGCCCAGCGCCTCGCGCACACGGAGCGATTCGGCCTCGGCCTGCGCCATGCCCTCTCGATACCCTTTCTGGCGCGCCGCGGCGCGCAGCTCTTCGCACTCGGCCTGGCATTTGGCGCGCGCGGCGTCGATTTCCGCCATCGCGCGCTCGCGCATGGCCTGGATCTCTTCTAGCGCCGGCTGCCGAGCCGCCTGGGAAGGCGCCGAATCCGCACGCGGCCGCTCAGGGGCGGCGGCCGAATCCGCGCTTTCTCGAATGCCGGGATTACGGAGGATCTCACTCATGGCGCAGCCTCCCCAACCAGGCCCGCAGCCTCAAACCCAAGCCGGTCGGAGCCTGCTCCATGCCGGCCGAACGCACCGAAGGCCGCTCCGGCACCGCCGCCGTCAACGCTTGCAAGCGCTCCCGCATGGCTTCACGCAAAGCCGGCGCCGCTTGCGTCTCTCCGCCGGACCACTCACGGCGCAGGCTGTCAATGCGCCCGCGCCAGGCTTCCGCATCCTGAGCCGCGTTCAGAAGCTTGCCGCGCTGCTCCGCGCCCAGCGCATGCCCAAGCGCCGCCAGCATCCACACCGGCTCGGCCAGCAGAACCTCCAGCAAGGGCTCCGCGCCGCGGTTCAACAGATCCGCGCCGGCAGAAGACGCCGGCGGCTCCAGTTCATCCGCCTGTTCGGTCAACGGCCTATCGTCCAATTGCTCCAGCGCCTGGCCGAGCAAAACGCGCTCCTCCTCCGTCAACCGGGATTCGAGCCAAGTCCGCTCTTCGGGCCGCAGCGCGGACACCGCCAAGGCGGCTCGCAAACCCTCCTGCCCCATCACTTGCCGCCTCCGGCCTGCTCCGCCGCCAGCCAGCGCTGCACCTGCCGCAGCAAGCGTTCGCGCTCGGACTCCGTCAGCGTGCGCTCAGTCGTTCTGCGTCGCAGCAAACCGCCGCCGATCAAGCCCAGCGCCAACAGTATGGCCGCGCCGCCCCACAAGACCCATTCGCCGACGCCTTGCTCTTTTTGGCGGGCGGGCGAAGCCGGCACGGCCTCCGCCGCCTGCGTCGCCGCCACTGGGGTCACATTGTCCATCACGGAAAAAGCGATGCCGTCGCCGCGGCCGCTATCCAGTCCCACCGCCATGGAGATCACTTCGCGCAGCCGCTCCACCGTGGCGTCGGACAAGCTGGTATTGGTCACGATGCCGACGCTGATATGCTTGACCGCCCCGCCGCCGCTGCTGGTCTGCCGCAACTCGCGGCCAACCTGGTATTCCGCGTCCAGGGATTTATTGCCCCCGGCCGACGACGGCGCCAGCCGCGAAGCATCGCCGTCCTGCCATTGCTCTTTCCGGCGAACCAGGATGCCCTTGTCCGAACCATCGCCGATCACCGACTCGCGCGTCAGCTTGTGCGAGGAGAGATCCAAGGCCACATCCACGCTGACCGCCGCCTGGTTCTGCCCAAGCGCCGTATCCAGAATGCGGCTCACTTTGTCGGCCAAATAAGCTTCGGTTTCCTTTTTCAACTGCAAGCCGGCATCTATGCCCGCCACGCCTTCTTCGTCCTGCGCGCGCGCCGACAAGGCCACGCCGCGCTGGTCCAGCACCGTCACCGCGGCGGCGTCAAGGTCCGGCACCGAAGCCGCGACCAGCCGCTGGATGCCGCTGACCTGCTCCTGCTGCAGGCTCTTGCCGCCTTTCAGCGTCACCCAGACCGAAGACTTGGCCTTGGCGCCGCGCTTGCGCAACATTCCGCCCTCCGGCAACACCAGGTGAACGCGCGCATTCTGAACTTCGTCGAAGCCCATGATGGTGCGCGCCAATTCGCCCTGCAGCGCGCGCAGATAATTGATCTTTTGCGCAAACTCGGTCACGCCGAACTCCGCATTGTTGAACAGCTCGAAGCCCACCGAGCTCTTCAGGTCCAGGCCGCCGCCCAGCAGCTTCATCCGGGTCTTGTACAACAAATCCTTTTCCACCTGGACGGTCTTGCCTTCATCCGTCAGCTGATAGGGCGTTTTCTGCTTTTCCAGCGCAGCCACCACGCTGGCCGCGTCGCGCGCGTCCAGATCGGCAAACAACACCTGGTAATCAACGCGCCCGGACCACCAGAACGCACCGGCCGGCAACGCCACCGCCGCCAGCGCGCCCGCCACCAGGAGGGCGCGCCCCGCGCCCGAAGAGCGCTGCCACAGCGCCTTGAAAAAATCGACCATCTCTCGCCTATCCAATCAAATATCCATATCGCTGTTTACAATCTCGCGAACTTGAGCGAGACCAGGCGAAAACAGCAGAGGAAGCGGAGTTGCCATCAAATCAATGAACACTCCGAAGATGTATTCACCGCGCAACGTTAAGACGACGCGCAGCAGATCGTATCGGTCCTAAACCGCTCGTCACACCTGCATCCTCATCACTTCCTGATAAGCGTCCAACACCTTGTTGCGCGCCTGCATGAACAGTTCGAACTGCATGCGGGTCTCCTCCATCCGCAACATCACCTGGTGCAAGCTGCCCGCCTGGCCGGTCGCCACGTCGTTGAGCAAGCCGCCCAGGCTGTTTTCGGACTTCTCCAGTTGGGTCAGCACTTTTTCAAATCCGGTCGGCGCCAAGGGCTTGGCCGTCGCGACGGACAGAGAATCCGCCAGCGCGCTGCCGGCAATGGCCTCAATCATTGTTTGCCTCCAATTTCCAGCGCCTTCTGCATCATCGAGCGCCCCGCGTTGAACGCGGTCACGTTCGCTTCATAAGACCGAACCGCCATGGTCAGCGCAAACATCTCTTCCAAAGTGTTCACGCCGGCGTATTGCACATAGCCTTGCGCGTCGGCCAGGGGGCTGGACGGCTCCAACACCTTGCGGGCCGGCGCGTCGGACTCCACCACCACGGCGCGGATGCCCCCAGGCGGAGGCAAGCCGGCCTCCGCCCGCGCCAGCGCCTGGCCAAACTGCGCGCCCACCGGCTGGGTCATCACTCGCAAGGGCTTGGCCAGCGGCGCGCCCGGCGCCGCCGCCACATTGGCGTTGGCGATATTGCGCGCGGCCACTTCCGCCCGCAGCTGCTCCACGTCCATGCCGCTCTGGCTGATCGCCAGCGACTCCCAAAGCCCGGCCACTTAGCGCCTCCCGTCCGAAATCGCCAACTGCATGATGGCCAGTTGCTTATTGATGCCCTTGATCAGGGTCTGGTAACGCAGCGTGGTATCCGCCAGCTGCGACACCTGGTGGCTCAACTCCGCGGCGGAACCCGCCGCTCCGGGAGCAATCGCGGGACGCCGATCCGGCAGAATGCGCGGCCCGGCGCCCTCCGCGCCTTGCAAGGCGGATTCGAAGTCCACGCGCAGCGGCGTATAACCGGGGGTATTGAGATTCGCGATGTTCTGCGCGATGACCTGCTGCCGCAGCACCAGGCCGTCCAGTGAGCGCGAGACGGTTTCGCCAAGCGAAGCGATTTGCATTGCCCCTTCCTCCCTTATTGAATGACCAGCTCCGCGCGCAGCGCGCCGGCGGTTCTGACCGCCTGCAACACCGCGATCACGTCGCGCGGACTGGCTTGAATGCGATTGAGCGCCGCAACCAGATCGGCGATGGTGGAATTGCCTTTCAGGCTGATCCCCGGCAAGGGCTTTTCCTGGACCGCGACGCGGGTCTGCGGCACCACCGTTGTCCGCACGTTGCGCGCGGAGCCAAACAGCGAAGGCGGTTGCGACACCAGATAATCGGTTTCCACCGATATTTTCAAGTCGCCATGTACCACGGTGACGGCGGAGAGCATCACATTGCCGCCCGCCACCACAGTGCCGGTGCGTTCGTTCACCACCACCCGCGCGCGGTCGTCCGGCGTCACCTCGATCGCTTCGATCCGGCTCAAAAGGCTGGTCGTGCCCGCCGCCGAGGCCGCGTCCACCCGAATCCCCACCTTGCCGGCCCCCAGCGGGCTGGCGAGATTGCCGCCCAGCTTCTGATTGATCGCCCGCGCAATGCGCTCGGCCGTGGTGAAGTCCGGCGCGGACAGCAGAAATTCGGCCATGCCGTTGCGGATGAAACGGGTGGCCACAGCCTGCTCCACAATGCCGCCGGCGGGAATCTGTCCTACCGTGGGATGGTTTTTCTGCACCCGGTTGCCATTGCTGTCGTAACGGTAGCCGCCAACCGACAGCGCCCCCTGCGCCAGCACGTAGACCTGGCCATCGCCGCCCTTCAGCGGCGTCTGCAGCAAACTGCCGCCCAATAAGCTGCGGGCATCGCCGATGGACGTCACGGTGACGTCCACTCGCGCGCCGGGCTCCAGCAAGGGCGGCATATTGGCGGTGACCATCACCGCCGCCGCGTTGCGGCTATTGACCTGGTCCGGCCCTAGATTGAGCTCGAACTGCTTGAGCAGGTTGGCCAGCGATTGCTGGGTCATCTGGCTGCGCGCGCTGTCGCCGCTCCCCGCCAGGCCCGTCACCAGGCCATAGCCGATCAACTGGTTATCACGCCAGCCATTGAAGCGGCCCAAGTCCTTGATACGCTCGCCTGCCTGGGCCAGCGCAACGGTCAGCGCCAGCAACGCACCGCCTTGCAACACCCGCAAGCACCATGTTCTCTTATTCATTTCCGCTCGACCCTGCCAGGCCGCCTGTTGTCACAACACATCCACCACGCCGTCAGCCACGACGATGGCCTTGAACACGGATTGATCCCGCTCCCGTCTGACGTAAACCAGCTGCCCGATGGCACCGTCGCCCAAGGCTTCCGCGCCCACTTCCAAACGGATCGCCCCGCTGCTCAAACGAGCCAACACCCGCTCTCCCTTGCGCACCCGCGCCGCCGGCCTGGCGTCCGCCAGCCGCAGCACCGTTCCCGCTGCCAGGTCCCTGGCGGCGGCCATGCCCTGCAAAGAGGACAGCGGCCTTGCTTCCGTCCAGTCCGCCAGCGTTTGCTCGGCATTGGCCGCGGACAAGGCTTCGCCTTTCGCCACCGCCCGGCTGGCGCGATACACCGGCCGCAAACAACTCACCTGAAACCAAACCGGCCAACTGCCGTACAACTCAAGCCCTTCGAACACATCCAGCCACACCGCCATCCGTCTCGCCAGAGCGGGCGCGGCGGGCAAACGCGCCGCTAGGCGGACGCCTTGAGCCGGCAGCTGCGCTTTGATCTCGTTCCGCTCAGGCTGAAGCTCCAAACGCTCGCACTCGCCGGCCAACCCGGCGCGCAAAGCCTGCTCCGCCTCCTTGGCCAGCGCAGGCGCCGCCGGTTCTCCGCCCGCGCGCGTAACCGTCAGCCGCTCGGGCAACCGTACCGGCCAGCGCTCCGCCTCCACTCCCAGCGCCATCCGCCACGCGCTCAACAACTGCGCGCGCCCCAGCGTCCGGGTTTCTCCGGCCTTCAGGCCGGTGGCCAGCGGCCGCGCCTCCAGCGCGCGCCGCAACGCGGCGGGAACCTCCCCCTCCAACGCCTGAGCCAGGTTGACGCTGCGGCCCTCCACTTCAAGCGTGCTCCGTGCCGTGAGCGGCTGAGCCGGAATCGACGCCGCCCACACCGCCAGCAGCGCGGCTCGCTTCATCAGCCGCGCCGCAAATTGTTGACGATGGACTGCATCTCGTCCGCGGCCTGGATAATGCGGGAATTGGCTTCAAACGCGCGCTGGGCCAGCATCATGCTGACCAGTTCGTCCGCCATCTTCACATTGGAGCCTTCCAGGTATTTCTGCGCCAACTTGCCGCGCCCCTCTTCCCCGGCCAGCCCCATCTGCGCGGCGCCGGACTGCTCGGTCGCCTGATACAGGCCCTCTCCCACCGGCTTGAGCCCGGCCGGATTATTGAACATGGCCAGCTCGATCCGGCCGACGTCCAGCGTCTTGCCGTCCTCGGTCAACGCGGAAACCCGGCCGTCCTCGGCCACCCGCAGGCCGCGGGCGTCTCGCGGCAGCGTAATGGCGGGCTCCAGCGGCTGGCCGCTGCGCAGCTGCAACAAACCGTCCTCGCCCACCCGCAACGAACCCAAGCGGCTGAACAGCTGGCTGCCGTCCGGGTTGCCGACGGCGACAAAACCCTCGCCATTGAGCGCAACGTCGAACTCCGACTCCGACGGCCGCAAATCCCCCTGGCTGAACACTTTTTCCACCGCGCTCAGCCGCGTGCCCAGGCCCAAATAGGCCGCGCCGGCGGTTTCGCCCTGAGCCGGCGTCTGCCGCGCGGATTCGCGGTAGACCAGATCCTCGAACACCGCTTGCGAACGCTTGTAAGCCGGCGTGTTCATATTGGCCAGATTATTGGCCACCGCCTCCAAACCGCCTTGCTGCGCCGCCATGCCGGTGGCGCCCACATACAATGCATCAATCACGATTCCGTCCTCGTCTTAAAACTCGCCCAAGCTGCGCAGCGCCTTGTCCCACACCGCGTCCATGCCTTGCACCGCCTTCTGCACCGATTCGAAATGGCGGGTCGCCTCCATCAACTCCACCATTTCCCGCGTGGAGTTCACATTGGACATTTCCAGAAAACCCTGTCGCAAACGGCCCGGGCCGCCCAAGTCCTTGGGATCGACCATGGCTCCGCTGACCCGGTACAAGCCGTTGCCGGCGGCCTCCAGCCGCGCGTCCTTGGCCGGGTAAACCAGCTTGATGCGAGCCACCGCCAGCTCCTTCTGGAAAACCTGACCATCGTCAGCCACGCGAAAAGCGCCCGGCTGCAGAAAGATCTCCCCCTGCTCCCCCTCCAGCGGCATGCCGGATTGGGCCAGCACCAGCCTGCCTCGGCTGTCCAGCCGCAACGCGCCGCCGCGGCTGAGGTAAGCACCGCCGTTATCCTGCGCGGAGAAATAACCGGGACCCTCTATCGCCAGATCCAAATCGGAACCCGTACGGCTCATCGCGCCTTGCCGCCCATCCGCCAGCGCGCCGGCCTGGACGTCCCCGCCCAGGGTGAACAAGCGCTTGTAACCCGTCGTATTGCTGTTGGCGATGTTGTGGGCCACGGTGTTGACCCGGTTCATATCGGCTTGCATCGAAGCCGCCATCGCGTTCAATAACTCGCTCATCCGAGCCCTCCGTCAAAACGTCACTGCGGCGAAGGCCTTCAAACCCACGCCCGGCGGCACTTCGTTCAAGGCCAGCACATGCAGGTGCGGCATCATCCGCGCGGTCAGCTTGCGCAAATTGGCGCGCACCTCCGGCGCGCACAACAGCACCGGCATATGATTGGCGCCGGCCATCCTTTCGGACTCGGCCAACATCTTCTTCAGCAGTTGCTCGGCAAACCGCGGGTCCAGCGCCAGCGAAGCGGCGCCGCCCTCGCTGCGGCGCAAGCCGTCGTACAAGGTTTGCTCGATGCCGCCGTCCAAGGTGATCACGTGCAAAGCGCCGTCGCCATCCAGCAGCGGCGCGCAAATCACGCTGCCCAGACGCTGACGCACGCGCGTGGTCAATTCGTCCACGTCCTTGCTGGCGCGCGCCGCGTCCACCAGCACCTCCAGAATCGTGTCCATGCGCCGGATAGACACCTTCTCCTGCAACAAGGCCTGCAGCACCTTCTGGATTTCGCTGAGCGTCATCACATTGGGCAGCAGCTCGTCCAACAGGCTGGCCTGGGTTTGGCGCAAATGCTGCGCCAGGCGCTCCACTTCCTCGCGGGTCAGCAAGTCCGCGGAGTGTCGCTTCACAATTTCGGAAAAATGCGTCATGAACACCGTGGCGGCGTCCACCACGGTGTAGCCCAGCTCGCGCGCGCGCGGCCGCTGCGCGTCCTGAATCCAGATGGCGGGCAGGTTGTAGGCGGGATCGGTAGTGGGCGTGCCTTCCAGCTTGCCGCGCTCGCCGCCGGGATGGATCGCCAGCCAGGCGCCGGGCTCCAAACGCCCCTCGCCCGCCTTGTCGCCCTGCAAACGGATCTGGTAAGCGCCGTCGCGCAAGCTCTTGCTTTCCCTCACCTTCACCTTGGGCAGCACCAGACCGGAATCCAGCATGTATTGCTTGCGGAATAGAGCGATGCGCTCCAACAGCAGGCTGCCGTCCTGCCCCATCAGCGGCATCAGATCCGGCGCCAGCTCGATGGACAACAGATCCACCCTCAGTTCGTCGTACAGCGAGGCGTCGACCGCCTCCGTCTCCGCGGCGGCCTCATCCACCAGGCCGCCGTCTTCGGCGCCGCCCCGCAAACGGCGCAGCGCCAGGCCGCCGCCGGCGAACAAAGCGGCCAGCATCAAGGCAGGCAAGGCCGGCAAGCCGGGCAGCAACGCGGCCAGCCCCAACGCGCCCGCCACCATCAGCAAAATATTGGGATAGGCGGTGAACTGGCCCAGCACCTCGCTGCTCAGCCTGTCGTCCGACGCCGAGCGCGTGATGATGATGCCGGTGCCCACCGAAATCACCAGCGCCGGCACCTGGGTCACGATGCCGTCGCCAATGGTCAGCAAGGTGTAAGTCTGCAAGGCCTCCTGCCACGGCATACCGTGCTGGGCCACGCCCACCGCGAAACCGCCCACGATATTGATCAGCATGATGATGATGCCGGCGATGGCGTCGCCCTTGACGAACTTGCTGGCGCCGTCCATCGCGCCATAGAAGCCCGCCTCTTTCTCCAGCTCCTTGCGTCTACGCTGCGCCTCCGTCTGATCGATGAAGCCCATGTTCAGATCGGCGTCGATGCTCATCTGCTGACCGGGCATGCTGTCCAGCGTAAACCGCGCCGCCACCTCAGCCACCCGCTGCGCGCCGCTGGTCACCACCACGTATTGCACCACCACCAGGATCAGGAACACGATCACCCCGATCACATAGTTGCCGCCCACCACATAGGAACCAATGGCGCCGATCACCCGGCCGGCGTCGCCGTCGGACAGGATCAGCCGGGTGGCGGACACGTTCAGCGCCAGACGCAGCAAAGTGGCGATCAGCAACACCGACGGGAAGGTGGAAAAATCCACCGGCTTGCGCACATAGAAGGTCAGCAACAGCACAAACAGCGCCAAACTGAAATTGCCCAGCAACAGCGCATCCAGCACTCGGGCCGAAACCGGAGTGAACAAGACGAACAAAATGCCGACCATCAGCAGGATGATCGACACGTTCGCCCCTTCTTTGAACAACTTGAGCAAGCTACTCATCTAAAACGCCATCGCAACACCGCCTGTCTCCGGCGGTTCAGCCCTTCTTGACCCGAAACGCCCAAACCAGCGCCTTGGCCACATCGCTGAAATAAGCATCGGGAATCCATTCATCCACATCCACATCGCGAAACAAACCGCGCGCCAACGGCCGGTTCTCCAGAATCGGCACGCCATGCCGCCTGGCGGTCTCTTTCATCTTCAAAGCCATCTCGCCGGCCCCCTTGGCCAGCAGCATCGGCGCCGCCATCTTGCCGCGCTGATACTGGATCGCCAGCGCCAGATGGCGGGGGTTCACCACCAGCACATCCGCCTCAGGCACCCGCGACGCGGCGCGCGTCTTTTGCAAAAACTGCTGGCGGATTTCCTTCAGCTTGGACTTGATCCGCGGGTCGCCTTCGCGCCGCTTGTACTCTTCCTTCACCTCGCGCTTGGACATCCGCAGCTTCTTGCTGAGCGTGCGCTTCACAAACAGCCAATCCACCACCGCCGCCAACAGCATGACCAAGGCCATATAACGCAGCACTTGCAGCAGGGCGTTGCCGGTGGCCGCAGCCACCCGGCCCGGCCCCGCGCCGGTCAACAACAGCCAGTCCGGCAGCATCTCCCGGATGATCCAGTACAGCACCAGAGAGAAAGCCAGAAACTTGATGCTGGACTTCGCCGCCTCAAACACGGATCTCAAGGTGAACAAGCGCTTTAAACCCTCCATCGGATTGAGCTTCTGCCAATCCGGCTTCAAGGGCTCCGTGGAGAACAGCAGCCCCACCTGAGCGGCTCCGGCCACGCCCGCCGTCAGCGCCAACAACAGCCATAAGGGAAGCAGGGTCTGAAACAACTCCAGCGCCAATTGCCGCATCCACACCGACAAGGCCTGCTGCGCAAACGACCACTCCCCCGCATGCGACAACAACAGAGAGAACAGGCCAAGACAATGCCGCGCCATGCCCGGACCCAAGGCCATTAGCGCCAGCAACAGGGTCAGGGCCGACACCACGCCCAAGACATCCTGACTGCGCGCCACCGACCCCTTCTTGCGAGCCTCCTCGCGCTTATGCGGCGTCGCCTCTTCCGACCGGTCCTGCTCTTGCTCCGCCACCTAGCTCCCCTGGAAGCTCGCCAGATAATTCAATATCGAGGCAAACCAGCGTTCAAAAAAACCGCCCAAACGCGGCAAGATCACCGCCAGCACCGCCAGACCCACACCCACCTTCACCGGCATGGCCATCACGAAGGCATTGAACTGAGGCATGGAGCGGGAAATCAGCGCCACGCCCACATCAATGGCGAACAAGGCGATCAGCAGCGGCGCCGCCAATGAAAGCGCCAACGCAAACAGCACGCCAAACTGCCCCAGCGCCCGCTCCGCCAGCATCAGGCTGACCGGCTCGCCCACCGGCAGGGCCTCCAGTAGGAAAACCATCGCCTGCAACAACATGTGGTGCCCGTTCACCGCATAGACGTAAGCCACCGCCAGCAGCTCGAACGCCAGGCCCATGGCCGCGCCGGATTGCTTCGTCAACGGATTGATCACGCCCGACAAGCCAAAGCCGATCTGGGTGTCCAACAAACGTCCCGCAAACGCCAGCGCGCCAAACGCGCACTGCACGCCAAAACCAAGCACAGCGCCGATGAACAACTCGGTCAAAGCCTGCCCGGCCAGCACCCAGCCATTGGCGGGCAAAGCCAGCCTCAACCCCAGGCCGTACGTCATCAGCGCCGCCAGGCTCAAACCCAGCAAGCCGCGCACCACCCCGGGCACATTGGCCGCGCCTATCACCGGCGTTAGCAACAAGACCGGTGCCAAACGCAGCGACAGCAAAAAAGAGGCGTATAGCCAGGCCAAATCCAGGGGAAAAGACATTGAGAAGCGTTTCAGAACAAGGACGGGATACTGCCGATCACGCCCGCGGCGTAGTTCACCAGCGACTTCAGCATCCACGGGCCAAACAACAGCAGGGCCGCGAATACCGCCAGCAACTTGGGCACGAAAGCCAAAGAGGCATCCTGGATCTGGGTCACTACCTGGATCACGCTAACCACGATGCCCACCACCAGGCTGAACAACAGCACAGGGCCGGCAATGGCCAAGGCCATCCACATCATTTGCGACATCAACTGCAGTGATTGATCGCCCGTCATTCCACCCGCCCTCATGCGGCGGCCTGGTTTTTGATGCGCAATCAACGCAAAAACAACCAAACCGCACAAATGATACGGATATTAACGATATTCATACTTTTTTACAACATACCATAACAATATTTACAAACACAGAAAACTCAATTTAAATACATGATTTTTAAGTACAAATTCAAAATTTCAGCCATTTTCAGCCGCTGTGATCATGAGTTCAGCTTCTTTATCAGCAGTAAAAATCACGCCATGCAAAGCCGCCGCCAAGATTAAACCGCGACATAACGGCAACCATTCAAGCGCACAGCGGCTTAGAACCTGTTCAAAATCTCGCGGACAAGAGTGAGATGAGGAGAAAACCGCTGAGAAAGCGGACTGCACAAGCGCTATATGAGCATTTCGAATGCTGTACTCACCGTGCAAAGTCTGACGAAACGCAACAGACTTTGAATAGATTCTTACAAATACCAGGCAAGGCAGAGAGCAAAGCATCCCCTTCACACCACCTCCGGCGCCTTGACAGATATTGCAGAAACTTCTCAACCCGGTAGTAACGCAGCAAGAAGGAGAAAGCGCACCCTCATGCCGACTGCGGCAGCGCCTAAGCGTGGCCGGACAGTACGGCAGGCATGAAACCAGGGGAAACAAGAGTAAAACGATGGCCGCCCACTTAATAGAGGGCAGCCAGCAGACAGGGAAGAACAGACAAGGAACAGACACAAACCCCCTGTGGCCGCCAAACGAGGGGCTCCCGACAAGCTCTTCAAAACGCCACACGGATCTGGTTGAAACGCGGTGGCGAAGCCGTCCATCGCCAGAAGTAAAGAAGGATACAGCAAGGCGCAAAGAGCAGCTCCGTTACGCCATCCCCGCCGCAAGCCACGCGGACACGCGCTAGGGTCTGGCACGACGCAAGCCCCTTGCCTCCCCGCCGCAAGCACGTGATAATCCGGCCGTGCTGTGACTCAGCACCGGGCTTGGCAGCTCGAACCAGTAAGGCGGACAGCCGCCGCACGCGGCATTTTTACGTCCGTTGCACACCACAGGGTAAGTCTTACGCTAAGGCTGGCCGTGGTGGGGGCGTGCTTGCACGCGCCGGGTCCTTACTGCCGGTCTGCCAACCCTGCCACGCGCCTGTCTCCACGCTTGGCAGCTAAGGGGGCAGGTTTAACGCTCAGTAAGGAGTCGTCATGACTAGCCCCGTTCATGCTCATTCCCAGCACATCCCTTCTCTCTCCACTTTGCTTTTCCAACTGAAAAGCTTGCGTCAGCAGGATGCCACGCTCCACCCGATTGACCCGCTATTGCGGCAACTCGACGAGTACTGCGAACACTTCGATCACAACCTTCATCTAATCAGCCTGGAATTCAATCAAGTCAGCACCGCCTTGTCGGCGCTGGCGGCAATGCTGGAGCAATCCAAGCTAGACACGCTGGAATGCGAGCAGGTGTATTGCCTGCTGGAACCCTTCGCCCACCGCTTGCAGCAAACCACGATGCAGATGCAGGAACTGGCTTGAGCCTTATAAACGACCAAAGCCCCGGGAAGGGGCTTTGGGGAGGCTTGGGCTTATAAGTTACGGCGCTGCCAAAGGTCGTGTTGCCAAGGTGCCGCGCGGGCAAGCCTTTTGGCTTGCCCACCCTACTTGCTAGGGTAACGCTATATAACGCTCATCAGTGATACTCATACCTACAGCACGAAGCAGTTCTCTAAAAGCATCAATGCGCTCTGGAAACATAGCTATATGCAGCACAATCGTTGCCATTGATTCGTCCTGTTGGTATCCCCACCACCGCCATCCTCGATCACGAATGGCATCAAGCCAAGATAAAAATTCCCACGGTAAAGAATCCCAGTTTTGCTGAGGAGTTATGGCAAGTAACTTATCTGTTTCTTCCTTTGAAAGCTCTGGTATTTCACGTTTTAGCCAATCAGGGAGCATTGCTTTCCACTCATCATCAGATGGCCAATTTCTTACTGACTGCTCCGCGATCATACTTACTATAGTCATCAACTTTTCCATTGCCCCCTCAGGATCAGCACCCAAGTCAACATTAAATTCCCATGGATTAGCTGGCATTGAATCAAGCGAACTCCTTAACTTAATTCTCTCAAGCTCAACTTTATTTTCCAATTCTACCGGTTCCTTGACTAATTGATTTCATCAGCTCATCAAAATAAGCCTTTGGCAACCCAAACTGATCAGGATATGGATCCCTACTAACAATTGGCTTGTCTGGATATTGACGAGCAAATCGTTCTGGCACTGCTTCTGTACGAATTTTTTTCACCAAATTCAAATCAACGTCGAACGACTTCAACTCTGCCCCTGGCAACCCCTTCTCAATCTTAGTCTGAAGATACTGGGTCGCTCGGCCTTCTTGACCAAAATTCAACCAAACAACTGAATTATTGCCAGGCACTAACGAAACTTGCCCATACTCACTGATTACAAACCTCTGGTTCGGGGTTCCTTCAACACGATATGCCTTAACCGCACCCAGGACTTCTACCCCTTCTTTACCTACCCGGGTTGCCGCCCGCATGCCCCCCAGGCCTCCGGCACCCAACCCGATTCCCACCTCCATCACCTGGCCAAACTCAGCATCTTTATAAGTTGAGCGGAATGAATCCAAGAAGGGGACATAGTCGCTGCCCCCCGGCAAGGCAAAGCCGCCAAAGAGGTTAGCGCTGCCCTCTACCAAATTCAAGCCGGCATTCCACAACGCACTACCCAAATCACTGACCGTATCAGCACCACTCCTGTAACCCAGAGCTTCAAGACCGTATCGGGGCCTCTCCGCCACCACCGACACCGTCGGCAACCTGGCCTCATTGCCATCCACCGAGTAGCCCGACCCGGCATCGCTCATCACCTCTTGCCCGCGCTGCCACTTGCTGGCATCCGCCACCATCACTCCACGCTTGTCGTAGCGGCTTTGCTTGGCCTCGATCAGCATCTCCTCCATTGCTTGAGCCATGCGCTCTGCTTCTGGCTTAGGCTTGGGCTGCTCATCCCGTTTCTGAATACCGCTCACCACCTGGTCTCCTAGCGCGCTGCCGAAGGATTCCGCCGCAATCGCGC
>NZ_JBMDIQ010000031.1:0-55473 GCF_057808735.1 Chromobacterium sp. FG89
GCGCCGATGATAGTGTGGCATTCGCCATGTGAAAGTAGGACACCGCCAGACGCCCCATTGCAAAGCCCAGCTCACACGAGCTGGGCTTTATGCATTGTGCTGTTGAACGGCGACATGGAAGCCTCCCCAAAGGGAGGCTTTGTTGCGTCCGCTGTCCGCTTACTTTTTGAGTTTGGCGGCTTTGCTCGCCGCCGGTTTGACTGCTGGGGCTTCCTGCGCTTTCGCCTGTCTGTCCGGTGCGATCTCGGTCAGCAACTGCTCCAGCAGCTTGCTGCGAGAGGCGATGTGATGGTCGAAACGCCAGTCTTTCAGCAGGTCGATGGCGACGTCGAAGTAGCGCATGTCGATATCGTAGAGCAGGCTGAGGTCGAAAGAGCGGCCCATTTCCAGTGCGGTCGCCAGTTCCTTGAGCACTTGCATTTGCTGCGGGTCATGTCCTTCTTCGATGAAACGGCGAATCTTCTTGGCGGCATTCATGGGGGAGGCTCCCTTGTTGGCAATGCGCCTATCTTAGCCAATGTCGCCGGGGCTGTAACTTGCATTGGCGCAAAGCCGGACGGCTACGCCGCCTTCCATCCCTTCTGCGGCATCGCCGCTGTCCTGAATACCACCCAAAAGAACTATTTCGATTAGATCGTTTTTCCTCGGTCTTGCCCACGTCTGGCGAATGGGTTTCCCGGCGCGCGAGCAGTATGGTGTGAGTATGGAGTTGGACTGACCGGCCGCCAGGCCGCTGAGGGAGGAAAGATGACATCCGCGGCGTACAAGCAGTATTCAGTGCTGGCCGTCAGCACTTTTGCTTTCACCGTCTGTTTCATGGTGTGGATGATGATGGGCGTGGTGGGCATTCCGGTGAAGCAGCAACTGGGGCTGAACGAAACCGAGTTCGGCATTCTGGTGGCGATGCCGGTGTTGTCGGGTTCGCTGGTGCGGGTGCCCTTGGGGATCTGGACCGACCGCTATGGCGGCCGCATCGTTTTG
Organism: Chromobacterium sp. FG89; assembly: GCF_057808735.1. NCBI lineage: Bacteria > Pseudomonadati > Pseudomonadota > Betaproteobacteria > Neisseriales > Chromobacteriaceae > Chromobacterium > Chromobacterium sp. FG89. The sequence continues at coordinate 982 of NZ_JBMDIQ010000031.1, forward strand.
TTCTGCCTGATGCTGAGCGCGGTGCTGCCGATTTATCTGATGGAGTTCGCCTCCCAGTATTGGCATTTCTTGCTGATTGGGCTGTTCATCGGCTTGGCGGGCGGCAGTTTTTCGGTGGGCACGCCCTATGTGGCGCGCTGGTTCGACGCGCGGCATCAGGGTATGGCGATGGGCGTGTTCGGCGCGGGCAATTCCGGCGCGGCGGTGAATAAATTCGTGGCGCCGGCCTTGATCGCGCTGGGCGGCTGGACGCTGGTGCCCCAGGTTTACGCCGGGGTGATGCTGGCTGCGGCGCTGCTGTTTTGGTTTTGCAGTTATCACAATCCAGCGCACTTGAGCGGAGGGAGCCAGCGCTTCGTCGATCAACTGCGAGTGATGCGCGATCCCCGGGTTTGGCGCTACTCGCAGTATTACTCGGTGGTGTTTGGCGGCTATGTCGGCTTGTCGCTGTGGCTGACCAAGTATTTTGTCGGCGAGTACGGCTTTGATATGAAAACCGCGGCTTTTCTCGCCGCCTGTTTTTCCTTGCCGGGCGGCGTACTGCGCGCGATCGGCGGCTGGATGTCGGATCGCTTCGGCGCGTACCGGACCACTTGGTGGGTGATGTGGGTGTTATGGGTGTGCTTCTTCGTCTTGTCCTATCCGCAGACTGAGATGGTGGTGGCCACCGTCAAGGGGGCGTGGAGCCTGCATATCGGTTTGAACTCGGTGCTGTTCACCGCGGTGTTGTTCATCGCCGGCGTGGCGATGGCGGTGGGCAAGGCTTCGGTGTTCAAGTTCATCGCCAATGATTTTCCCGACAATATCGGCGCGGTGTCCGGCGTGGTGGGCCTGGCCGGCGGACTGGCCGGTTTCGTGTTGCCGATTTTGTTCGGCGCGCTGGTGGACCTCGCCGGGGTGCGTTCCAGCTGTTTCATGCTGCTGTACGGCACGGTCTGCGTCAGCCTGGTCTGGATGCATTACTCGTTCAAGCCGGTGGCCGCGGAGCGTTTGCGTCTGGCCGCCGCCAGTCGTTGAGTTTGAGTTGCATGGCGGCGCCTTGACGCGCGCCGCCTTTAAAAGATTGTCAAATAGCGCTGGTCTGGCCATGACTCGGGCCGGCGGGGAGGGTTGAGTCATGTCTTATGTCATCAAACGGTGGGAGCCGGAAAGCGCCGAGTTCTGGCAACAAGAAGGCCAGAGCATTGCGCGGCGCAATTTGTGGATTTCGATTCCGTGTCTGACGCTGGCTTTCGTCATTTCGGTATTGTGGAGCGTGGTGACCTTGAACCTGCCGAACGCGGGTTTCAATTACACCAAGGATCAGCTGTTTTTGCTGACGGCGCTGCCGGCGCTGTCCGGCGCGACCTTGCGCATTTTTTATTCCTTCATGCCGTCCATAGTGGGAGGGCGCAAATGGACGACTTTGTCCACCGCCTCGCTGTTGATTCCGGCGATATGGCTGGGCTTTGCGGTGCAGGATCCCACGACGTCTTATCCGGTGATGCTGGCGATCGCCTTGCTGTGCGGGCTGGGCAGCGGCAATTTCGCCAGCTCCATGGCCAATATCGCTTACTTTTTCCCCAAGGCGCAGAAGGGCGCGGCCAACGGCTTGAACGCGGGTTTCGGCAACCTCGGCGTGTCCTTGGCCCAGTTCGTGATTCCGCTGGTGGTGACCGGCGGCATGTTCGGCGCCTTCGGCGGCGATGCGCAGCATTATGTCAAGGATGGGGTGGAAAAGAGCTTGTGGCTGCAGAACGCCGGCTTCGTCTGGGTGCCGTTCATTGTTTTGGCCACGGCGGCGGCCTGGTTCGGCATGAACGATCTGGCGGACGCCAAGGCCTCGTTCACAGAGCAGGCGGTGATTTTCCGCCGCAAGCATAATTGGCTGATGTGCTGGCTGTACATCGGCACTTTCGGCAGCTTCATCGGTTTTGCCGGCGCTTTCGCCCTGCTGACCAAGACGCAGTTTCCGGAGGTGCCGGTGGCCAAGTTCGCCTTTATCGGTCCCTTGCTCGGCGCCCTGGTGCGCCCGATAGGCGGCGTGATCTCGGACAAGCTCGGCGGCGCGCGGGTGACCATGTGGGTGTTCGCGGTGATGGCCTTGGCGGTGGTGGGGGTGTTGCACTTCCTGCCGGCGCATGACGCGGCCGGGCAGTTGAGCGGCGGCAGCTTTGCCGGCTTCTTCGCCATGTTCCTCTTGCTGTTCACCATGGCCGGCGTGGGCAATGGTTCGACTTACCGAATGATTCCGACCATCTTCACCACCGGGCGGCTGCGCGCGGCGGCCGGTCGCGGCGAAGACGCGCGCAAGCAGGCCGAGGCGGACGGGGTCAAGGAGTCGGCCGCGGCAGGCGGCTTCATCAGCGCCATTGGCGCTTACGGCGGCTATTTCATTCCGCAGAGCTTTGGCGCGTCCATGAAGGCGACCGGCGGCGCGGAGCCGGCGCTGTTGTGCTTCATTGTTTTCTATATCAGCTGCATCGCCTTGTGCTGGTGGTTCTATGCGCGCAAGAACGCGGAAGTGAGTTGCTGACAGGCTAAACGGCCGATGGAAACGAAACCGGCGAGGCGTCAAGACGATGCCTCGCCGGTTTGTTGTTTATCGGGCTGAAGCCGTCTGGCTGGAGCGCGGCGCTCCTGCCTAGCCGGACAGACGCTTCAGGGCAGTTTGACGATGTAGTTGGGACCGCCTTCCCGCGCTTTTTGCAGCGCTTCGTTCAAGCGTTCCAGCATGGGTTTGGGCGTGTTTTCGCTGCCGCGCAGAGCGCTCAGCCCGACGCAGGCGGCCGCCTTGCGCTCTTCCCCCTGGTAGACGAAGCTGAGCTGGCGCAGCGATTTGATCAGCCTGCGCGCCAGTTCGTTGGCGCCGCTTACGCCGGTGTTGGGCAGCAGAATGATGAAGGCGTCGTCTTCGCGCTGGGCCACCAGATCGCTGTCGCGCGTGCTTTGCAGGCACAGGCTGCCGGCCAGGCGCAGCAAGTGGCGGTGCGCCGAGCCTTCGTCAAGCTCCGGCATCGGCTCGGGCACGTTCATCAGGCTGAGGATCAGGCCGGAGACGGCGCCGCCGTAGCGGCGCGCGCGGCCGGTTTCGGCATGGGCGGCGGAGAGCAGGCGGTGCATGCCGGCCACGCCGGTCAATTTGTCGTCGTCGGCTTGCTTGTCTTCCGCGCGCAGGCTTTTCATCAGGCTGATCGAGCGCTCCACCAGATTGCGCTCAAAATCCAGCAGCTGGCTCATGACCTTGGTTTCCGTCCGGTCGCTGAAGCTGTAGACCAGCATGAGCGCGCCTTCCAGCTCCACCTCGCGCAGCGACATCTGCACCTCGAAGCGGCGTCCGCCGCTGGCTTGCAAGGAGAGCGAGCGGTTGTAGATCATGCTGGTGCGGCGCAGTTCGCCGGCCAGCAGTTCGCTGTCCGCGGGATCCGGCAGAAAGCGGGAGAAGGGCTGGCCAATCAGATCGCCGTGCGGAGTGGCCAGCAGGATGGCGGCCAACTGGTTGGCGCTGACGATCTGGCCGTCTGCGGGAAGCGCGATGATCAAGGCGCCCTGTACGGTGTCGATCAGCGATTGGAAGGCTTGCAGTATCGCCATAGGGGCTCTCCGTAAGTCGCGTGAGGCCGGCGAGTTCGCTCCTGGCGTGGCCAGGCGCGTAGCAGTGGGGCCGCTGGTCTTAAAGCGGCTGACAAACTCCAGGCGCCGCGTGGCATCGGCTCGCCGTCTTGCTTGCGCTGTCCGGCCGGCGCGCCTTGCTTGCCGCGTGGAACTGTTTTTTGTCCGCCGCTCTAAGTGTATTCCCTGAGTACAGATATTTCATGCTCAACTTAATTGAGAGTGGATTGTCATGCCCATCTTTGCCGGGAAATGACCGTACTTGCGCTGGGAGTCGGAATTAATTGCCTGCGTACGCTGGAAATTGCCATCAATCATGGTAAATTCGTGTTTGTACGCAAAATACACTAGCGAGAACCGTAGCCCGTCGCCACCCCTGACGCGGCTTTCGGCCCGCCCACACGGCGGTTTTCTCTCCCTTGCCCGGCTTGCCGGGTCCCTTCCGTTCGCTTCCGGGCTTCATGATCTGGCCTGGCGCGAGCCGCGCCTTACCGGCGCAAAACAGCACCTTTGCCGCTGCGGCGATCGCGTTTGGGCGCGGGCGTCGATCTCGGCGATTCAAGAACAAATATTCGGACAAAGAAGCAGACTGCATCATGGCAAGATCACAATGGGGCTCGCGCCTCGGTTTCATCCTCGCTGCCGCCGGCTCGGCCATTGGGCTGGGGGCGATCTGGAAATTTCCCTATGTCGCCGCCACCAATGGCGGCGGCGCCTTCCTGTTTATTTACCTGGGCATTTGCCTGACGCTGGGCCTGGCCCTGATGCTGGCCGAGATGGCTTTGGGGCGCGCGTCCAAGGCCGGCGCCGTCGGCGCTTTCCGGCAGTTGGCCGGCGGCGGCTGGCCCGTCATCGGTTATATGAGCGTCTTGGTGTGTTTCCTGATCCTGTCCTTCTACAGCGTGGTGGGGGGGTGGACCATCGCCTACATCGTCAAGGCGCTGGGCGGCGGCATCATGACGTCGGACGCCAAGACTCTGGGCGCCATCTTCAGCGGCTTCATCAGCGATCCGCTGGAGCCCATCGCCTATCACGCCGGCTTCGCCTTGCTGACGGTGTGGGTGGTGGCCGGCGGCGTGCAGAAGGGCATTGAAAACCTGTCCAAGTTCCTGATGCCGGCCTTGTTCGTGCTGATGCTGGTGCTGATCGCACGCGGCCTGACGCTGCCGGGCGCCTGGGAGGGCGCCAAGTATTTCGTGGCGCCGGATTTCTCCAAGGTCAGCAGCGCCATGCTGGTGGACGCCTTGGGGCTGGCCTTCTTTTCGCTGTCGCTGGGCCTGGGCATCATGATCACCTACGGTTCTTACGTCAGCAAAGAGTCCAATCTGCTGGGTTCGGCCCTATGGGTGATCGCCTTGACGGTGGCCACTTGCTTCCTGGCCGGCCTGATGGTGCTGCCGGCGGTGTTCGCCTTCGGCTTCGACCCCTCGGCGGGTCCGGGCCTGACCTTCATCACCATGCCGGCGGTGTTCGCCCACCTGCCGCTGGGGCAGGTGTTCGCGGTGATGTTCTTCTGCCTGCTGCTGCTGGCGGCGCTGACGTCTTCGGTGTCCTTGCTGGAGGTGGTGACCAGCTTCGCGATGGACGAGTTCGGCCTCAAGCGCACCCAATCCGCCTGGGTGATGACGCTGGGCATTTTCCTGCTGGGCATTCCCGCTTCGCTGTCGCTGGGCGTGTGGAGCGATTACCTGCTGTTCGGCATGAGCTTTTTCGATTTTCTGGATTACCTCACGTCCAAGCTGCTGATGCCGGTGGGCGAGCTGTTGCTGGCCTTGTTCGTGGGCTGGAAGGCTTGGCCTGTGGTGCGCCGCGAGTTGAGCGGCGACGGCGCCGGCCGCGGCATGCGCCTGATGCGCGGCTTCTGCATGGCGATGGCGCCGGCCTTGATAGGCTGGATCATGATCGCCAGCCTGCGCGCGGCCTGATCGCTGCCTCCCCGCAACCCGCCGCTTTCGCGGCGGGTTTTTCTTTGCGCGTTCGCTCTGTCGGCGCGCGTCTCATGCCACTGTGTTTGCCTTGTCCAGCCATTGCCTATAGTTAGAGCGGTTGGCCGCTGCGTCAGGGTTGGGCTCCGGCGGTCCTTGGTCCATGGCTTGCGAACAGGATACCCGATGCACTTCCGTCTGAAGCTGGTGCACAAGCTGGCCTTGTTGATCGCTCCGCTGGTGCTGCTCTTGCTGTGCGGGGCCTTGTGGTTTGCCTTTACGCAGTGGCGGACGGTACAGGCTTTGCAGCGCGACCAGGCGCTGGTGGACGATGTGCAGCAAGTGGGGGCGCTGATTCACGCCTTGCAGATCGAGCGCGGCCTGAGCAACCGCTATCTGAACGAGCATAAGCCGATACCGGCCGCCTTGCCGCGGCAAAAGGCGCAGGCCGACGCGCTGTTGACCCGCTTGCGCCAGCCGCCGGGCGACGAGTTGTCGCGCAAGGCCGGCCTGTTTCTTTCCCAGCAACTGCCGGCGGCGGAGCTGCTCTCGACCTTGCGCCGCGATGTGGCGCAGCGCCATATTTCGCCGCTGCCGGCGTTTGAACGCTACACCGAAATCATCGAGCGGCTCTCCAAGGTCATCACCCTGTTCTATTCGCAAAGCGAGGACGTGCGCGCCTTGGTGCAGCAATGGTCCGCCTTGCATTGCCAGACGGAGTACACCGGCCGCGCCCGCGGCTTGATCGGCGGAGTGCTGGCGGTGGGCAGTTTCAATATCAACGAGTTCCGCCTGGCCAGCGGCATGGTGTCGCAGGAGGCGCTGTGCCGCAGCCTGTACCGGCAGAACGACGGCGACGAACGTCTGCTGGCCCAGGCGATGGACGCGAGCGGGGCGTACGAGTCGCTGCGTGACGCGGTGCTGGCGCGCGGCCCGGGCGCGATGCAGAGCTTGTCCAGCGAAGAGTGGTTCGACGTGGCCAGCCGGCGCATCGATGCTTTGCTGGAGGTGCAGAACGCGGTGTTGATCCGGATCCGCGACGCGCTGGCGGCGCAGCAGTCCGCCGCGCGCTGGCAAAGCTGGCTGGCGTTGGCGGTGTTGGCCGGAGTGTTGCTGCCCATCGCCGCCGCGCTGCTGCTGGCGCGCAGCATCCTGCGGACCTTGGGCGCGGAGCCGGACGAGGTGGCGCAGGGCATGCGGGAGCTGGCCGGCGGTCAACTGGACTTCCGGCTGCGGCTGGCTTCGTCTGACGACAACAGCCTGGCCGCGCACATCCGCCAGATGGGGCGGAAGCTGAGCGGGGTGATTCTGCAGGTGCAGCAGGACGCGGACGCGGTGGCCAACGCCTCGCTGCAATTGAACAGCGCATCGCAGGGCCTGTCCGACAGCGCCTGCCGCACGTCTTCCGACATCGAGCAAACCAGCCACGCGGTGGACGAGATCGCCGGGCAGATGTTCGCGATGGCTCGCGACGCCAGCCGCAGCGGCGACGTCGCCAGCGAAGCCGCGCGTCAGGCCGAGGAGGGCAGGCGGGTTGTCGGCGAAACCATAGAGGCGATGCATGTGATCGCCCAGCGTACCGACATCATCGACGACATCGCCTATCAGACCAATTTGCTGGCGCTCAACGCCGCCATCGAGGCGGCGCGCGCCGGCGAGCTGGGCCGCGGCTTCGCCGTGGTGGCGGACGAGGTGCGTAAGCTGGCGATGCGCAGCCAGACCGCGGCCAAGGAGATCGGCCAGGTGGCGGCCGGCAGCGTGAGGCTGGCGGAAGAGGCCGGCAAGAGCCTGAGCGCCATCGTCGAATCCAGCCAGCAAACCCGGCAGCTGGTGCGGGACATCTCCAAGGAGGCCGTGGCCCAGGCGCAGCACGTGGGCGGCATCAATCAGGTGATGCAGGGCCTGAGCCAGCTGTCCCAGGGCAACGCCGCCGCCAGCGAGCAATTGTCGGCGGCGGCGCAGGAAGTGTCGCAGCGGGCCGGCAGCCTGCGCCGGCAAATGGCCTATTTCCGGCGGCCGACCGACGTTTAGCGCACTTCGCGCATATCGTCGCGCTGGACGCGCAGCCGCACAGGCGCGCCGTCGGCCAGCAAATCCGCCGGGTTGCGGTTCAGCCGGTCCACCTGCAGCAGCGCGCCGGCGCTTTCCACCTGATAACGGACGACATTGCCCAGCAACTGGCGCTGCTTCACCACCGCCGGCAGGCTGTCCGTTTCCGCGCTGTCGCCGGGCAGCAATTGAATGGACTCCGGGCGGATCGCCAGATGGCCCTGGATGTCCAGGCCGAACAGCGCCCGGCTGTCGCCGGCGGACAGCAGATTGTAATTGCCCATGAAGCGGGCGACGAATTCGGTGGCCGGCTGGGTGTAGATGGTTTCGGCGGCGCCCTCCTGCTCCACCTTGCCCTGATTCATCACGAAGATGCGGTCGGACAGGGTCAGCGCTTCTTCCTGGTCGTGGGTCACGAAAATAGTGGTCAGTCCCAGCCGGCGCTGAATGTCGCGGATCTGCTCGCGCAGATTCTTGCGGATGCGCGCGTCCAGCGCAGACAGCGGCTCGTCCAGCAGCAGAATGCGCGGCTCCACCACCAGCGCGCGCGCCAGCGCCACCCGCTGGCGTTGGCCGCCGGAGAGCTGATGCGGGTAGTGGCCCTCCTTGCCGGACAGCTCCACCAGCGCCAGCGCATCCGCCACCTTGCGGCGGATATCGGCGGCCGGCCGCTTCTGCATCTTCAAGCCGAAGGCGATGTTTTCGCCGGCGTTCATATTGGGAAACAGCGCATAGCTCTGAAACACCATGCCGATGCCGCGTTTTTGCGGCGCGCAGGCGGTGATGTCCTCGCCCTGCAGGCGGATGGCGCCGCCGCTGGGGGTTTCGAAGCCGGCGATCATGCGCAGCACCGTGGTTTTGCCGCAGCCGGACGGGCCGAGGAAGGTGACGAACTCGCCGGCCTCCACCCGCATATTGAAGTCGTGCACCACCGTGTGCTGGCCGTAGCGCTTGTTGAGGTGCCGGATGTCCAGGTATGCCATATGGGGTCTCTCTTATTCTGTCGCCGACGCCTCGCGCAGCGCGCGACGGTGACGGCCTGCCACCTGCAGCAGGCCCATGGCCGCCCAGGTGATCAAAAAGGCGATGATGGCCAGCGCTGCCGGCTCGTAGGCCCGGTTGGCGCCGATCAATTGCAGATAAGGGCCGAAGGCCGGCCGCGCCAGCAAGCTGGCCATGGTGAATTCGCCGATGACGATGGCGAAGGTCAGAAAAGCGCCGGACAGCAGCGCGGATTGGATATTGGGGAAGATCACCCGCAGCAGAATCACCCGCCAGCCGCCGCCCAGGCTTTGCGCCGCCTCGGCCAGCGAACGCACGTCGATGGCGGACAGGCCGGCGTCGATGGAACGGTATAGATAGGGCAGGGCCAGCGTCACATAGCTGCAGACCAGCAAGAGATCGGTGCCGCGCTCGCTGCCGGTCAGGGGCAGCCAGGCGTCGCTGCCGAACAGGCGCAGATAGCCGAACACGATGACGATGGCCGGAATCACCAGCGGCAGCAAGGTGATGAACTCCACCAGCGGACGCAGCCGCGGCAGGCGGAGCTGGATCCAGAAGGCGGTGGGCGCCACCAGCAGGAGGCCGATGACGATGGTGAACACGGCCATCAGCGCGGAATAGGCGAAGCTTTGCTGAAAGCCGGGGTCTTGCAGCACCAGCTTGTAGGCTTCGAAGCTATAGCCTTCGCGCAGCATCTTCAGGCTGAACTCGAAGGTGGCCAACAACGGCAGCAAGAAGTACAGGCCGCCGGCGACGACGGCGATCCAGGCGCCCAGGCGCGACGACGGTTTGTGGACAGGCTGGCGTTTCATGCCCGGCTCCTTTCCGCGCGGCCGCGCAGCCAGATGTAGGCGGCGTTGGACAGGCCGGTCACCACGATCATGCCCAAGGCCAGCGCGTAGCCCAGGTTCTGGTCGTGCAGCACATCGCCGCGGATTTGCGCGTACAGCAGGATGGTGACGATGTTGAGCGAGCTGCCGGTCAGCGCGTAGGCGGTGGCCACCGCGCCGAAGGCGTTGGCGAACAGCAGCAGCGCCGCGCCCAGGATGCTGGGCCACAGCACCGGCAGCGCGATGCGGCTCCAGTAGGCGAAGGCGGAACCGCCCAGGCTGTCGCAGGCCTCGCGCCATTCGGTTTTAAGGCCGTCTATGGCCGGGCTGACGATCAGCACCATCAGCGGAATCTGGAAATACAGATAGGTCAGCGTCAGGCCGCTGAAGCTGAGAATGCTGAAACCGCCGGCGTAGAGATCGAAGTCCAGATAGCGGCGCAGCAACACCGTCACCAGGCCCATGCGGCCCAGCGTGGCCAGGAAGGCGAAGGCCAGCGGCACGCCGGCGAAGTTGGACGCCACGCCGGAAAAGGTGGCCAGCGTCGGGCGGATCCAGTCCGGCAGCCGGCCGCGGATCGCCGCCAGGGCCAGCAACAGGCCGAAGGCCGCGCCCAAGAGCGCGGAGGCGGCGCTGATCTGCAGGCTGATCTTGTAGGCGTCGAGAATCGCCGGCTCGAACAGCCGGGCGATATTGTTCAGCGTGAAATGGCCGTCGGCGTCCTGGAAGGCGCCCAGCAGCAGGCGGGCGGTGGGCAGCAGCAGGAAGAGCAGCGCAAACAGGAAGAACGGCGCCACGCCCAGCCAGGACAGCGAGACGAAGCCGCCGCCGGCGCGGCGCGGCGACGCCGGGCCGGAACGGCCGGCGAGAGAGTCGGAAGATGCGGACATGAGGGCGTGTTTCCAAAGAGAGCCCGCGCGCGGCGACAGCGCCGCGCGCCAAGGGGATAAGGCCGGCTTACTTGACGTTGCTGCCCACCACGCCGTCCCACTGCTTGGTGATCACCGCCTTGTAAGCCTCTTGCTGTTCCAGCGTGGGGAACAGGGCCTTCTTATAGGCGGCGGCGTCCGGCATCCGGCTCAGCAAGTCCTGCGGGATTTTCTTGCGCGCGGCCAGATCGTTGAAGCGGGTGGGGTGGCAATAGCCCTTGAGCCAGGCCAGTTGGCCTTCGTCGGAGAACAGGTATTCCTGCCACAGCTTGGCGGCGTTGGGGTGCGGCGCGTAAGCGCTGATGCCCTGGGCGTAAACGCCGGCCACCACGCCGCTCTTGGGCACCACCACTTCCACCTTGGGGTTGCCCTTCAAGGTGTCGCGGTCGGCCAGCGCGTTGTAGTCCCAGCGGATCACGATGGGGGTGCTGCCCTGGGCCAGCGAAGCCGCCTTGCCGATCACAGGCACGAAATTGCCACTCTTGTTCAACTGCGCGAAAAACTTGAGGCCGGCGTCGGCGGCCTTGGCCACATTGCCCTTGGACTGGGACAGGCCGGCGGCGAACACGCCCTGGATCGCCTGGTTGGCGGCGCGCGGGTCGCCGGCCAGCGCCACCGCGTTCTTGTACTCCGGCTTCAGCAGGTCGCTCCAGTCGGTCGGCGTCTTGGCGACCAGATCCTTGTTCACCTCGAAGGCCAGCACGCCGTAGTAATCGCCGTACCAATAGCCGTCCTTGTCCTTGACGCTGTCCGGAATGGTTTTCCAGTTGGAGACTTTGTACGGCTGCAACAGGCCGGCGGCCTTGGCTTGCGGGCCGAAGGACAGGCCCACGTCGATCACGTCCGGCGCTTGCGGACCCTTATTGCTCTTGTTGGCCTTGATCGCCTCCAGTTCGTCGGCGGAGCCGGCGTCCGGATTGAGTTCGTTCACCTTGATGCCGTACTTGGCCTTGAAGCCGGCGATCACGCCGCCGTAGCCGCACCAGTCGTGGGGCAGGGCGATCACGTTCAGCTCGCCCTCTTTCTTGGCGGCCTGGATCAGCGCGCTCAGATTATCGGCGAAAGCGGTGTTGGCCAGCAGGGCCAGCGCGCCCAGAACGGCGCAGCGCAACGGTGTATTCATGGCATCCATCCCTTTGGACTAGGTCAAATAAAAGCGATGCTGATGGTATTCCGTGTAGATGACATTCCGGTTTAGCTCGCATGGCAGTTTGATTGCATGTCGGTGACAAATCGGCGCAAGGCCGGCCGGCGGTGCTGGCGGCCAGTCATTTCCTTGTCATTTTTTCTTGGTAAAAAGCCGGCGGAGACCTGATTGTTGGACTAGTCCTGATGCCTGAATCGAAACCGCTTTCCCAGGCCGCGCGCATCCGCGCCGCCTTATTGCAGCAAATCGACGGCGGCCTGCTGCGGCCGGGCGGCCGACTGCCGTCGGAGCGCGCGCTGGCGGAGTTGTTCGCCACCACCCGCATCACCTTGAAGGAGGCCCTGGGCGTGCTGGAGGCCGAAGGGCGGGTCTACCGCGAAGAACGGCGCGGCTGGTTTCTCGCGTTTCCGCGGCTGGAATACGCGCCGCTTTACGGCAATCATTTCCAGCGCATGGCCGACGCCCAGCAGCGCGCGGCGGAAACCCGGCTCTTGAGCGTGGAAACCGTGCTGGCCTCGCCCGAGCTGTGCCGGGCGCTGGCCGTGCCGCCGCTCAGCTCCTTGTGGAAAATCTGCCGTCAACGCAGCCTGGACGGCCGGGTGGCGCTATACGTGGAGCACTTCCTGAAACCGGAGCGCTTCCCGGACATCCAGGAGCTGGATTTGAGTCAATCGCTGACCGGTTTGTACCGCCGCCATTACGGCATCGAATACGCGGCGGCGGCTTTCGACATTCTGCCGGCGGCGGCGCAAGGCCGCGTGGCGCAAGCGCTGATGCTGGCCGAGGGCAGCCCCGTTCTGCTGGTGCGCCGGATCAATCGAGACGCCGCCGGCGAGACGCTGGACTGCGATTACGAGTACTGGCGGCACGACGCGGTGCGTCTGCGCGTGGACAGTCCTGCCGCGGTCGCGGCGAATTGAGCTACCATCGCGGCATTGGACACTGTTTGCAGGAGATCGCATGAGCCGCGTTTTAGTGTTGTACACCGGTGGCACCATAGGCATGACCGAAACCCCGGACGGCCTGGCGCCGTCTCCAGGCCTGTTGCCCGGCCTGCTGGAGCGTTTCCGCCGGCCCGGCCTGGATTTCGACGTGGTCGAGTTCGACGAGTTGATCGACTCCTCCGCCATCGAGCCGCGTCACTGGAACCGCATCATCGCCGCGCTGGCCGAGCGTTACGGCGACTACGACGGCTTCGTCGTCATCCACGGCACCGACACCATGGCCTATACCGCCGGCGTGCTGGCCTTCGCTCTGCGCGGGCTGGGCAAGCCGGTGGTGCTGACCGGCGCGCAGCTGCCGCTGCTGCACCCGCGCTCCGACGGCTGGAACAATGTCGCCGACGCGCTGGAGGCGGCCTGCCAGCCTGAGTTGCGCGAAGTCGTCATCGCCTTCGACCGCCTGCTGCTGCGCGGCAGCCGCGCCCGCAAGCTGGATGTGGAGCATTTCGCCGGCTTCGGCTCGCCCAACGCCGAACCGCTGGCCCGCTTCGCCATCCATCCGCACTGGAACAAGGCCGCCTGGTTGCCGGGGCAGGGCGAATTCCAGCCCAAGGCGCTGCGCGAAGACCTGAACATCGCCTGCCTGTTCCTGAGCCCGGGGCAGGGCGCTGCGCTGGCCGGCCGCCTGATGGCGGACCCGATGTTGGACGCGGCGGTGCTGATGAGCTACGGCAGCGGCAACGCGCCGGCCGATCCGGCGCTGCTGGACGGGGTGAAGGCCCTGACCGCGCGAGGCGGCGCCGTGCTCAACATCACCCAGGCGCCGCGCGGCGCGGTGGAGGTGGGCGCTTACGCCGCCAGCCAGCCGCTGGCGCGCGCCGGCGCGGTGGCCGGGGCGGACCTGACGCCGGAAGCGGCGCTGGCCAAGCTGCACGTGCTGCTGTCCGCCGGTCTCAGCGGACAGCAACTGGCGGCGCAATTGGCTAAGCCCTTGCGCGGCGAGATGAGCGCGCATTAAGACGCCGTGCGCGACCCGGGCTGCTCATTTTTTGAGCGGCCTTTTTTTGTGCCGGTTTTTCAGAGTCTTGCCGCGCTTGTCCACAACTCGCCCACACGGCTTTGCACCTTGGGTGTGGGCAAACGGGAAAATGGGCGCGACGGGGCCGGGTTGGCGATGGACGGCGTGCGGCGCATGCCGTCGTCTTGAGTTGGCGCTGATTTTTGATTAAAAAATAAGCAAAAGAAAATGCGCTTGGCGGAACAAGGACTTGGCCGCTTTATCCACAATTGTCCCACATGGCTTTTCACGCTGGATGTGGGTAATCCATCGGTCTGCCTATTTTTTGATCTTCACGGTCAAATCCATTTCGCGGCAAGGGCTTAGCTTCCTTGTCCACAGCTGGCGCACAGGGCTGTCCCCTTTGCTTGTTGAGAACAGCGGCCCGGCTGTTGATAGCGCGGCAAGCGGCGTATAATTGACCGCTTTTCCGTATTTTGAGAGCAGCCGGATGTCAGAAGGCGCGGCGCGGCCGTTGAAGATCGCCATCGTGGGGCCGGAGTCCTGCGGCAAGACCACGCTGGCGCGCGCGCTGGCGGCGGCGCTGAACGAGGCGGGCATCGCCGCCGCCTGGGTGCCGGAATACGCGCGCGATTATTTCGCCGCGCGGCCGTACCGCGCCACGCCGGAAATCATAGAGGAAGTGGCGCGTGGACAGTTGGCGGCGGAACAGTCCTTGGCCGGCGGCGTCCAAGTTTTGTTGTGCGACACCACCGCCTTGAATTGCAAGATCTGGAGCGAAGTGGCGCACGGGCATTGCAGCCCCGGCTTGCTCGCGCTGTGTCGGCCCGGCGATTACGCCTTGACCCTGCTGGCCGAGCCGGACATCCCCTGGGAGCCGGACCCGCTGCGCAGCCACCCGACCCAGCGCGATTGGCTGTTCGGCCTCTACCGGCAGGCGCTGCAAGACGCGGGCGTTGACGCGACGCGGGTGAGCGGCGCGCATGAAAGGCGCATGGCCCAGGCGCGGGCGGCGTTGGCCGCCCTCTGGCCGGGCGAGTTGCCTAAATTTTGAGCGCAAAGAATAAAGCGCTGGAAATTCAGCAAATTGCCGCAATTATCCACAACAGGCCCACAAGCTTGTCCTGCCATGGCGTGGATAGTTGTCGGCGATAGATTAAAAAATAAGCGACAGTAAAAAGGCGTGAAAAATGAAGGCGCTGCGGTTCTTGTCCACAGCCCGCTCACAGCCCTGTCCCAATCGAGTGTGCAAAAATGAACGAAACCTTTGAATTGAGCGGCGAATACATTGCCTTGTGCGACCTGCTGAAAATCTGCAATGTCTGCGATTCCGGCGGCGCCGCCAAACATTTCATCGCCGAAGGCAATGTGCGAGTGGACGGCCAGGAGGAACTGCGCAAGACCTGCAAGATCCGCGCCGGCCAGCAGGTCAGCGGCGAAGGCTTTTCCATCCGCGTCGTGGCGGCATGAACGACGACGACTTCGACCCGCCGCCGGAAGCGCCCGAGCCCCCGCCGGACGACGCTTGCTGCGGCAGCGGCTGCGACCCGTGCATCTGGGACAGCTATAACGCCCTGATGACGGAATACCGCGCCAAACTGGCCGCCTGGGAGTTGCGCGAAGCCGCGCGCCAGGCCGCCGCCAACGGACAATAAGCATGGCCAGCATCGATCTGCATTTCCACTCCCACGCCTCCGACGGCGCTTTGCCGCCGGAGCAGGTGATCGCGCGCGCCGCCGAGCGCGAAGCCACCCTGGTGGCGCTGACCGACCACGACTGCACCCACGGCCTGGCCGCGGCGCGGGCCGAGGCGGCGCGCCAGGGGCTGGCCTTCCTCAACGGCGTCGAAGTCTCGGTTACCTGGGGCAAGCACACCGTGCACATCGTCGGCCTGGGCATAGACCCGGACCAGCCGACCTTGGCCGCCGGGCTGCAATCCATCCGCGACGGACGCGTCAACCGCGCGCGGCAGATGTCGGACGAACTGGTCAAGGTGGGCATTCAGGGCGCGTTCGACGGCGCGATGGCCTTGTGCGACAACCCGGAAATGATAGGCCGCACCCACTTCGCCCGCTTCCTGGTCAATAGCGGCCAGGTCAAGGACGTGCGCACCGTGTTCCGCAAATTCCTGACGCCGGGCAAGCCCGGCTACGTGGCGCACGAATGGGCCGGCCTGGAAGACGCGGTGGGCTGGATTCTGGCCGGCGGCGGCGAGGCGGTGATCGCCCATCCCGGCCGCTACGATATGGGCCGCACCCTGATCGAGCGGCTGATCAACGATTTCAAGCAGGCCGGCGGCCGCGGCATCGAAGTGGCCAGCGGCAGCCACAGCCTGGACGATATGCACAAGTTCGCCTTGCTGGCGGACCGCCACGAACTGTACTCCAGCGCCGGCAGCGATTTCCACGCTCCAGGCGAGGGCGGCCGCGACGTCGGCCGCACCGACGACCTGCCGCCGATCTGCAAACCCATCTGGGACGCGCTGGCCGCGCGCATCATCCGGCCGGCGGACCCGGCACAAGGCTGACCCACATGGCACAGTTTTTCATGATCCACCCGGACAATCCGCAAGCGCGGCTGGTGCGCGAAGCGGTGAAAATCCTGCGCGAGGGCGGGGTGGTGGTCTATCCCACCGACTCCTGTTACGCCTTGGGCTGCATGCTGGGCGACAAGCCGGCGATGGAGCGCATCCTGGAGATCCGCCAGCTGGACCTGCGTCACCACCTGACCCTGGTCTGCCACAATCTGTCGGAGCTGGCCAATTACGCCAAGGTGGACAACAGCCAGTTCCGCATGTTGAAGGCCGCCACCCCCGGCAGCTACACCTTCATCCTGCAAGCCACCCGCGAAGTGCCGCGCCGCACCCTGCACCCCAAGCGCTCCACCATCGGGCTGCGGGTGCCGGACCACAAGGTGGCGCTGGCCCTGCTGGAAGAGCTGGGCGAACCCATCCTGTCCTGTACCCTGATGCTGCCCGGCGACGAGGAACCGCTGACCGACCCGTATGAAATCCGCGAGCGGCTGGAGCACGCGGTGGACGCGGTGATAGACGGCGGCTGGTGCGGCACCGAGCCCACCACCGTGATCGACATGACCGAGGGCGTGGAGCTGCTGCGTCGCGGCAAGGGCGACCCGTCGCCGTTTGGCCTATAAACTCCGCTTTTGCCTCCCGACACCGTTTTCAACCTACAAGAGACATCATGGGCGACATTAACCTGATCCAGAAAATCACCATTTACGCGCTGCCGGTGCTGTTCGCCATCACCCTGCACGAGGCCGCCCACGCTTACGCCGCGCGCCGTTTCGGCGACAGCACCGCCTATATGATGGGGCGGATGACGCTGAACCCGCTCAAGCACATCGACCCGATCGGCACCGTGCTGCTGCCCTTGCTGTCGGTGACGCTGGGCGGCTTCATCTTTGGCTGGGCCAAGCCGGTGCCGGTCAACTTCGGCGCGCTGCGCAAGCCGCGCGAGCACGGCCGGCTGGTGGCCGCCGCCGGGCCCGCCTCCAATCTGCTGATGATGCTGATGTGGGTGCTGCTGTTCAAACTGGCCATCGGCATGGATACCGGCTACAGCGAGCCGCTGGCGCTGATGAGCCAGGCCGGCATCGGCATCAATATCTCGCTGATGCTGCTCAATCTGCTGCCCATCCTGCCGCTGGACGGCGGCCGCATCGTGGAGAGCTTTCTGCCGCCCGGCATGGCCTGGAAATACGCCAAGCTGGAGCCTTACGGCATGTGGGTGCTGCTGGCCTTGATCTTCACCGGCCTGCTGACCACCATTTTGCGGCCGTTCTACGGCCTGATGTACGGCCTGGTGCGCGCCCTGATCTAAGAGTGTGTTTACGATCTTGCGAGCTAGAGCGAGACAAGGCGTATTCCCCGTGTAACGCTCCACGACGCGCAGCAGATCGTAAACCGACTCTGAAGCGCCCGGCTCCCCCCAATCCTGACGCGCCGGACTTCGTTTCCGGCGCGGTCGCGCATATTTTCTGAAACGGAATTCAAACATGTTCGCCAACCGCATTCTCTCCGGCATGCGCCCCACCGGCAGCCTGCACCTTGGCCACTACCACGGCGTGATCAAGAACTGGGTGCAGCTGCAAAGCACTCACGACTGCTACTTCATGGTGGCGGACTGGCATGCGCTGACCACCAATTACGACGACGTCTCCATCATCGGCAAGAGCGTGTGGGACATGGTGATAGACTGGCTGGCCGCCGGCGTGGACCCGGAACAGGCCACCGTCTTCATCCAGTCCAAAGTGCCGCAGCACGCGGAACTGCACCTGGCGCTGTCCATGGTGACCCCGCTGTCCTGGCTGGAGCGCGTGCCCACCTACAAGGACCAGATCGAAAAACTGTCCACCAAGGACCTGGGCACTTACGGCTTCCTCGGCTACCCGCTGCTGCAGGCCGCCGACATCCTGATCTATAAGGCCGGCCTGGTGCCGGTGGGCGAAGACCAGGTGCCGCACATCGAACTGACCCGCGAAGTGGCGCGCCGCTTCAACAACCTGTTTGGCCGCGAGCCCAACTTCGAAGAACTGGCCCGCGCCGCGGTGAAGAAGATAGGCAAGGCCGGCAAGGGATTCGACCGCCTGCGCACCGCCTATCTGCAAGACGGCAACGCCGAGGCGCTGGCCGGCGCGCGCGAAATCCTGGCCGCCAGCCAGAATCTGGGCGCAGCGGACCGCGAGCGGCTGTTCGGCTGGCTGGAGAACAAGGGCAAGAGCATTCTGGCCGAATGCGAGGCGATGCTGACCGAGGCGTCCAAGATGCCGGGCCTGGACGGCCAGAAGATGTCCAAATCCTACGGCAACACCATCACCATGCGCGAAGACCCGGCCACCGTCACCAAAAAAGTGCGGGCGATGCCGACCGATCCGGCCCGCGTGCGCCGCACCGATCCGGGCAGCCCGGACAAATGCCCGGTATGGCAGCTGCACCAGGTGTACAGCGACGCCGATACCCGCGAATGGGTGAAGCAGGGCTGTACCAGCGCCGGCATCGGTTGCCTGGACTGCAAGCAACCGGTGATAGACGGCGTACTCCGCGAACAGCAGCCGATGTTTGAACGCGCCGAGCAGTATCTGAGCAATCCCAAGCTGGTCAAGGAAGTGGTGGCCGCCGGCAACGCCAAGGCCGAGCAAGTGGCGCGCGCCACCATGCAGGACGTCAAGGAAGCGATGGGGCTGGGCTACTGAGCGCCTTTGTCTGGATGGATGCGAAACGCCCGGCTTGCCGGGCGTTTTTACGACCCGCTCTGAGCCTATCAAGCGTTGAGACCTGGCGGTTTTGATAACGCACCAGCTCCCACTCCACCTCGGTGGGCCGGTAGACCTTCCATTCCTTGCTCAGCCATTGCTGCCACCACGGCAGCGGGAAGGCGACATCGAGTAAGGGCAGCGGCTGGCCGGCGGTGCAGTAACTGGTGGGATGGGTGCTGCCCCAGGGTACGCAGCCCTTGGGCGGCCGCGGCCGCCAATGGGCGTTGACATTGGGCACGTCGCCGCTGCGGCGCAGCGCGCCGATGGGCAGCGCGCCGGCGAAGGGCGGGGTCAGCTCGGCCCGTTCGCGGGCGGTTTTGGCCTCGGCTTCAGCGGCGGCCTTGCGCTTGGGGTCGAACAGGCCGGTGGCGGGGTCGAGCTGCTTGGCTTCGGCCAGCTGCTGGATCAGTTCTTCGCTGGGCTGAGCCGGCCCGGGACCGCGAAAGGCCTTCAGCCAGCGGAAGCCGCCATCCCAGGGCGGCAAGGGGGCCGGCGGCAGCGGTACGATCTGGTCGACTTCTTCTACCGTGGGTTGCAGGTAGGAGTGTGAGGACAGGAATTGCCGTATTTGCTGATAACGGCGGCTGCGCTCGGGATCCAGCTTCAGCGCCATGTAATACATGCCGTCGTCGGGAGGCGAGGTTTTGAAGCCATTTTCTAAAAAGCTGGCCGCACCCGAGCTCCCTGCTTTGACACCGAGCTGATAGGCCTGCAATGCTGGAGAGTATCGTTTTAGCGCACTTTGTCGAATTCCCAATGTTTTTGCCGCGTTGGCATGTCCTTGCTCTGCAGCACATTGCCACATCTTCACTGCGATATCAGGAGCTTTGTCGTAGGGGCTGAGTAGCTCGGCGACATAGAACTGCGCCTCGGGATTACCCAGATCGGCGGCCTTGCGGAAATAGCGCAGCGCCAGCTCGCGGTCGCGCTTGATATTGCCGTAGCCGCGGCGGGTGTAGTAGGCGAGCTTGTAATAGCCGGGGGCGGGGCTCAGGTCCATCAGCTTGTCGTTCAGCGCCAGCACTTCGCGGAAGCCGCCGGCGAAGTCGCCGTCGGTCAGACCATTCTGCAAATTGATATTGGCTTTGACGTGGCCATGAGCGGCGGCGATGCGGTAGAGCCGCTGCACTTGCAGCGTGACGTCGGGCTGGCGCTTGAGCAGATTGTGCTTTTGCAGGTGGCGAGCGTAGAGGAAGAGTTGATCCGCGTCCGGCGTCGGCGTCGGCAGTGGCTGGTGGACGCAGCGGAAGGCCAGGGCCTCTTGCTGTTTGGGGCTGAGGGTGCTCATGAGGGGCTCCTGGGCCAGGGCCGGGGTGGCGATGCACACGGCTACAGCCGTCAGCCACAAGGTCACGGCCGCCTGCTGGATCAGCGGGCGGTTTGCCGGGTTCTGGCGCGTGCTGGCGTGGCTGAACATCGGGGGCTCCTTTCAAGCCTCGGGCGGCAGTTGGTAGCGCACCAGCTCCCATTCCACCTCGGTGGCGCGGTAGACCTTCCATTCCTTGCTCAGCCATTGCTGCCACCACGGCAGCGGGAAGGCGACATCGAGTAAGGGCAGCGGCTGGCCGGCGGTGCAGTAGCGGGTGGGATGGGTGCTGCCCCAGGGCACGCAGCCCTTGGGCGGCCGCGGCCGCCAATGGGCGTTGACATTGGGCACGTCGCCGCTGCGGCGCAGCGCGCCGATGGGCAGCGCGCCGGCGAAGGGCGGGGTCAGCTCGGCTTGTTCGCGGGCGGCTTTGGCCTCGGCTTCAGCGGCGGCCTTGCGCTTGGGATCGAACAGGCCGGTGGCGGGGTCGAGCTGCTTGGCTTCGGCCAGCTGCTGGATCAGTTCTTCGCTGGGCTGAGCCGGCCCGGGACCGCGAAAGGCCTTCAGCCAGCGGAAGCCGCCGTCCCAGGGCGGCAAGGGGGCCGGCGGCAGCGGCACGATCTGGTCGACGTCTTCTACCGTGGGTTGCAGGTAGGAGTGGGAGGACAGGAATTGTCGGATTTGCTGGTAACGACGTTTACGTTCGGGGTCTTGGGCGAGGCCCAGGTAATTCAGTCGGCTATTGGGGGGGGGGCATTGAAGCCACTTTCCAAAGCAAGAGCAGCGGTCGAGTTGCCCGCTTTGACTCCTAATTGAAATAGCGGTAGGGACTCTGCGTATTGCTTTCTGGTTTTAAAGGTTAGGCCAAGATTGAGTGCCGCCTCGGCATGGCCTTGCTCCGCTGCACATTGATACATTTTTGCAGCAATTTCCGGTGCTTTGTCGTAGGGACTGAGCAACTCGGCAACATAGAACTGCGCCTCCGGATTGCCCAGGTCGGCGGCTTTGCGGAAATAGCGCAGCGCCAGCTCGCGGTCGCGCTTGATATTGCCGTAGCCGCGGCTGGTGTAATAGGCGAGGTTGTAATAGCCGGGGGCGGGGCTCAAGTCCATCAGCTTGTCGTTCAGCGCCAGCACTTCGCGGAAGCCGCCGGCGAAGTCGCCGTCGGTCAGGCCATTCTGCAAATTGATATTGGCCTTGACGTGGCCATGAGCAGCGGCGATGCGGTAGAGCCGCTGCACTTGCAGCGTGACATCGGGCTTGCGCCGCAACAGATTGTTTTTTTGCAGATGGCGGGCGTAGAGGAAGAGCTGATCCGCGTCCGGCGTCGGCGTCGGCAATTGCTGGTGGACGCAGCGGAAGGCCAAGGCCTCTTGCTGTTTGGGGCTGAGGGTGCTCATGCGGGGCTCCTGGGCGGCGGCAGCCGCTGAGGTGAGGAGGGCAACCAAGAATAGGGCGCGCATCGGCTTAATCCAGATTGGACAGCTTGGCGCTGTCGCGGCGGAATTCGACCAAGGAGGCCAGTGGGGATTGCCCTTCGCGCTTGCGTATCTTGTTTTGACCAAGAATGTAGGTCCACTTATCAAACGCATGCACCATCTGCTCATCAAACGGCAGACTAGTGTCTTCTAAGCCCATCACCTCTCCAGTTTCCGGGTCGCGGGTGTGCAAGGACCACAGCTCGCGGCGCAGTCCGGCGCTGATGTCGCCGCGTTCGTGGCAGATGTTCAGCTCGCTGTCGACGCGCATGCTGCGGGTGTTGATATTGGCCGAGCCCTGGGTCATGAACACGTCGTTGATGATCATCAGCTTGCTGTGGATGTAGACAAAGGGCCAGTCATAGCCCTGGCCGGCGGCGGCGGGGCGGTCGGCCTCGCGCTGGTTGCGGCGCATCATGGCTTCCCAGCCGGCGGCGTCCAGCGCGTCGGGCGCCACCAGCGTGCAGACGTGGATGCGCAGGCCGGGGATGTCGCGCGGGCGGATCGGGTTGCGCGATTCCGGATCGGCGGGGTCGGCCTGTTCGCGCCGCGCCCGGTTCAGGCGTTCGCGCAGTTCGTCGTAGCTTTGTCCCGGCGGCAGGGTCTGTCCGGCGCGCTCGGCGGCGGCGGCGCGCTCGCAGGCGCGCTCCAGCTGCTGGATTTCCTGGCTGTCGCTCACTTCGTCGATCTTGGCCTGGCGGGCTTCTTCCAGTTGCGCGGCCAGGTCGGCGGCGCTCTGGCCGGGCGGCAGGGTCTGTCCGGCGCGTTCGGCCTGGCGGGCGGCTTCCAGCCGTTGTTCCAGCTGCTCCAGCTGCTTGGTGCGGGCGACGGCGGGCAGGGTGTCGGCGCGGCCGAGCGCGTCCAGCATGCGGTAGGTGTTGACGCCGCCGCGGCCCATGCCGTCGTCGCTGGCGTTGGTGACCACGAACAGGTGCAGCTGGCCGTGCTGGGTGCAGTCGCGGCCGCACTCGGTCTGGGTCCGCACATTTTTGAGGATGCGCTCGGCCAGCACCGGCCAGCGGAAGTACTGGTTCTCGATATAGATGTATTGGGTGGCGTTGCCGACGGTGTGCAGATACAGCGTTTCGATGTCCTGGACGTTTTCCTGGGGTTGGGTGCGCAGGATCTGGGCCATCACGCTGTTGGCGGTGAGCAGCTTTTGTTGGCGGAAGACGCGCTCCAGGCACTCGCCGACGGTTTGGGCGTCGCGCTCGCCGAGCAAATCCTCGCCGGTTTCCTTCTGCCAGGCCTGGGCGAAGTTGAGATGCAGGTATTCGAGGATGGGGCCGCTGAGCTGGCAGGAGAGGTCCTGCATCGGATAGGCCCCGTTGCGGCCGCGGTTATGGGGCTGGCGCTGCCGGCTGTGGGCGTCGTTGTCCCAGTAGCCGTCCAGCATATTGTGGCCCATGACGAAGCCGATGGCGGCGGTGTCGTCCTCATAGTCGACCAGCACCATTTTTTGGTGGTGGGACGGGACGCCGGCCATGACGAGGCGGCTGAATAGGCCGAGGTCGCGGTCCAGGGTGTTGCTATCGTCGTCCAGCGCCTTGAGGTCGGCGCGGCTGACGTTCTTGAAGATCTTGATGCGGTCCTTGAGGCTGAAGCCGCGGCCGACGAAGCGCAGCGGCAGCGCGGGCTGCTTGCGGTCGTAGGCGCGGAACCAGGCGCGGTCGGTCTGGAGCTGGGCGTCGTACTCTTGCTGCGCCTGTCTTTGCTCATCGGGATCGAGTTCGGTGCTTTGGCGGCGGTCCATGATGGCGATGGGGTTCTTGCCGGGCATATTGGCTTCGCCGACGGCGCCGGTGACGCTGATGCCGAAGGGTTCGAGGGTCCATCCCAGCACGCGGACCTGAACGCCGGCGCGGGCCTTTTGTTCGAGCAGGGCGCCGATGGCGGGCGCGCTGCCGACGCGGACGAAGTGCATGGAGGGCTGGAAGCCCCAGCAAACGATGTCGACGGAGCGTTGCGCGTTGGCGATGGCCTGGTGTACGGCGGCGAAGGCGCGCTCGCCGTTGACGAGGGGGGTGTAGTTGGCGAAGTCGGGCGGGTATTCGGTGCCGCAGATGAACCAGCTGGCGTGGGCCTGCACGGTGCGGCTGTCCTTGAATCGCATCGGGATGGTGATCACCGGCGGTTCGTAGGTGGTGCTCATGTCGGGTCCCCCTTGCCTGGGGCGGCGGAGCCACCGCTCAGGGTTTGGTAATGGTCGCGGAAGTTTTGCGTGGCGCGGCTGATGGCGGAGTTAGAGCTGAGGCTGGCGACGACTCCTAAGGCGACGCCTGATTGAGGCTTTCTTGGGCGGGAGAGGATTTGCGGCGGCATGACGCGGCTCCATGCGTGCAACATAAAGTGCATACATTAAGCAGATGGGTGAAAAATACGCTATAGGAATATTCCTAAAATGCCTTTGCATGCCGGTTCGGCTTGTTCTTGGGGGGGCAAAATGGGGCTTAAGCATGCTGGTCTGGCGCGGCAAGGCTAAGCCGGGCCGCCCCGGCGGTGGGAATGTTTGAGCCGTTGTTTGCCGCCAAACAACGGCTTTTGGCATGGGCTCAAAGTCTGTAGGCGATTCTGCGAGCAGAGGCGAGGCAAAAAAACGCTGAGAACCTGTTCAAAGTCTGCTGCGCTTCATGACGCGCAGCGGAGCGTAAACCGCTTCCTAGGCAAAAGCCTGGCACACATCCACCCAGTCGGCCTGGGTGATGTGGTGCAGTTGCTGCGGTGATAGCCGCACCGCGCTGTGGACGGCGCCGGCGGCCGGCAGCACTTCGTCGTAGGCTTGCAGCGACACATCCAGATAGACCGGCAGATCGGTGGCGAGGCCAAACGGGCAGACGCCGCCCACCGGGTGGCCGGTGATGGCCTCCACCTCGTCCGGCGGCAGCATCTTGCCCTTGCCGAAGGCGTCCTTGAACTTGCGGTTGTCGATGCGGGCGTCGCCGCGCGCCACCAGGATCACGTCGCGGCCGTCGTTCAGGCGGAAGGCCAGGGTCTTGGCGATGCGGCCGGGCTCCACGTCGTGGGCGGCGGCGGCTTCCGCCACGGTGGCGGTGCTGACTTCCAGTTCTATGATGGGGATGTCCAGCTGACGGGCGGCGAAAAACGCCTGGACGGACGCTAAGCTCATGTCTGGCCTCGAAGCGAAGGGTGGAGCGTTTCATTATTCCGCCCCATCCTTTGCTTGTGAAGCGTTTTTACTTCAGTCCTGCCGGGTGATGTCGCTGAGCTTATCGGCGATATCCTGCGAGGTGGCGGCCTGTTCTTCCGAGGCGTTGGCGATTTCCACCACGAAATTGCGCATGGTGTTGATCTCGCCGACGATGGTTTGCAGGGCGCCCTCGGCGCGCTGGAAGTCGTTTTCCGTGGTTTGAACCTGTTCGCGGCCCTGTTCGATGGCGCGCACGTTTTGCTGCACCTCGCCCTGGATCGCGCGGATCATGTCGCCGATTTCCTGGGTGGCCTTGGTGGTGCGTTCGGCCAGCTTGCGCACTTCGTCCGCCACCACGGCGAAGCCGCGGCCCATCTCGCCGGCGCGCGCCGCCTCGATCGCCGCGTTCAAGGCCAGGAGATTGGTCTGATCGGCGATGTCCTTGATCACGTTGACGATGTGGCCGATGGCTTCCGAGCGCTGGCCCAGCGAGACCAGGCTGTCCGCGGTCTGGCGCACCATGGCGCCCACCTGCTGCATGCCCTGATTGGTGTCGCTGACGATGGCCATGCTCTTTTTGGCCTCGCCCAGCATCAGCTCTGAGGATTCGGAGGCGGCGGCGGTTTGCACCGCCACGTTCTGGATGGTGGCGCTCATCGCCTGCATGTTTTCGGACAACTCGTTGATGCGGACCTCCAGGAAGTCGCGGCGCTGATTGCCCTGGTCCTGCAATTGCTGGGCGAGCATTTCGGCGGAGACGTCCTGGAAGCTGGCCATGAAGCACAGCAGTTGATCGGGGTGGGCGGAGTCCCAGATCGGAAACACCTTGGTCTTGAACATGACTTCGCCCACCGGAATCATCGCGATATGCTGGTCTATCTTGCGGCTGGCCAGGTCGGCCAGGATGCGGCGGTTGTACTCCGGATCGCGGTGGAATTGGTGGATGCTGTGGCCGTGGGCGTGGTTGACGTCGACGCCGGCGCGGAATTTCTGGTTCATCATTTCTCGATGCCGGCTCAGGATGTCGCGCGCGGTCTTGTTCATATAGAAGATCGCGTTGTCGCGGCTGGTGTCGCACAGCATGATCAGATTGTCCGCGTGGTCCAGCACGCTTTCCAGTTGGCGCACCTGCCGCGCCGCGTCCGCGGTCTTGTCGACCGCCTTCATGAAGCCGAACATCCTCATCTCCCGCCTAGGTAGTTTTACGCTAGCAACAGCTGCTTGTGGTTTGGCTGAGGCGGGAGGGGAATGCAAGCCTTTTTTGATTTAAATCAAAGGCAAGGGTGTGATTTTAAACGGCTAATTTATTCTCCCAGCGGCAGAAGCAAGGTTTCCTTGACCTCTTCCATCACCACATAGCTTTTGGACTCCTTGGCCGAGGGCAGTTGCAGCAGGATGTCGCCCAGCAGCTTGCGGTACATCGACATGTCCGGGATGCGGGCCTTGATCAGGTAGTCGAATTCGCCGGAGACCAGGTGGCATTCCAGTATTTCCGGGATGCGCATGATTTCGCGGCGGAAGGCGTCGAAGATATTGCCGGATTTGGCTTCCAGCTTGATTTCCACGAACACCAGCAGCGCCGCGCCCATCGCGTGTGGATTGAGCCGGGCGTAATAGCCTTCGATGATGCCGTCGCGCTCCATCCGCCGCACCCGCTCGGTGCACGGCGTGGTGGAAAGTCCCACCTTTTCAGAGAGTTCCGTCATCGAGATGCGGCCGTTTTTCTGCAGCAGGCGCAGGATTTTCAGATCGGTTTTATCCAGCGCTTTGTCGCCGCTTGAACTTTTCTTCATGTTTTCACTATGTCTATGAAAGTTTGCAGTTTAAAAATCTGTAGTCTGACGCTACTTTGGTGAAAAAACCCAGTGTTTCATTAATATACTACGCAAAATCACTATAGCCATGTAGTGCTGCAAACGGAGAGAGAAAATGAAGGTGATCGTGCTGGGCGGCGGTGTTCTGGGCGTGTCCACGGCTTGGTATCTGGCCAAGGCGGGCTGCGAGGTGACGGTGCTGGAGCGCCAGGAAGGCGTGGCCTTGGAAACCAGTTTCGGCAACGCCGGCCAGATTTCCCCCGGATATTCCACGCCCTGGGCCGCGCCGGGCATTCCGCTGAAGGCGGCCAAATGGCTGTTCCAGCGCCACGCGCCGCTGGCGGTGAAGCCGGACGGCAGCCTGTACCAACTGCAGTGGATCGCCAAGATGCTGGCCAACTGCAATGAAGACGCTTACGCGGTGAACAAGAGCCGGATGATGCGTCTGGCCGAATACAGCCGCGACAAGATGAAAGAGCTGCGCGCCGAAACCGGCATCGGCTACGAGGCGCGCCAGGGCGGCACGCTGCAGCTGTTCCGCAGCCAGGCCCAGGTGGACGGCGTCAGCAAGGATATCGCCGTGCTCAAGGAGTGCGGCGTGGATTTCAAAGTGCTGGACCGGGACGGCTGCGCCGAGGTGGAGCCGGCGTTGGCCAGCGTCAAGCACAAGCTGACCGGCGGCCTGCAACTGCCCAACGACGAAACCGGCGATTGCAATCTGTTCACCGCCCGCCTGGCCGAGATGGCGCGCGCCAAGGGCGTTGAGTTCCGCTTCGGCGTAAGCGTGGACGGCATCGAGAGCGACGGCAAGCGCATCACCGGCGTCCGCGTCGGCGACGATTTGCTGACCGCCGACCATTATGTGGTGGCGATGGGCAGCTTCTCCCGCGACATGGTCAAGACGCTGGGCATTGATATTCCGGTTTACCCGGTCAAGGGCTATTCGCTGACCGTGCCGATCACCAATCCGGCCGGCGCGCCGGTATCCACGGTGCTGGACGAAACTTACAAGGTGGCGATCACCCGCTTCGACGACCGCATCCGCGTCGGCGGCATGGCCGAGTTGTCCGGCTACGATCTGTCGCTGAACCCGCGTCGCCGCGAAACGCTGGAAATGGTGGTGGGCGATCTGTACCCGAACGGCGGCGACATCCCGGCCGCCAGCTTCTGGACCGGCCTGCGGCCGATGACGCCGGACGGCACGCCCATCGTCGGCGGCACCCGCTTCGCCAATCTGTCGCTGAACACCGGCCACGGCACCCTGGGCTGGACCATGGGCGCCGGCTCCGGCAAGGTGCTGGCCGACATCATCACCGGCGCCAAGCCGGAGATCAGCCTGGACGGCCTGTCCATGCAGCGCTACGCCAAACAGGGCGAAACCCTGGTGGTGCCGGCCGCCCGGCCGGCCGTGGCGGGCGCCTGAGCATGCGGCCGCTGATCGCCACCATCCGCACCCAATACCTGCGCGACAACTATCTGCTGGCCAAGCGCCAGCATGGCGGGCGGGTATTGGCGGTGCTGAAGGCCAACGGCTACGGCCACGACGCGGCGCGTTGCGCCCAGGCGCTGGCCGATGTCGCCGACGGTTTCGCCGTCGCCTGTCTTGAGGAGGCGCTGCACCTGCGCGCCGCCGGCGTGAGCGCGCCCATCCTGCTGCTGGAAGGCGTGTTCGAGGCGGCCGAGCTGGCCGAAGTCGAGCGCCACCGGCTGTGGCTGGTGGTGCAGAGCGAAGAACAGCTGCGCATGCTGGAAGAGGCCCAGCCGGCCGCGCCGTTCCGCGTCTGGCTGATGCTGGACAGCGGCATGCACCGCGAGGGCTTTTTGCCGCGGCATTACCGCGCGGCCTGGGAGCGCTTGCAGGCCAGCGGCAAGGCGGAGAGCATCGTCAAGATGACCCACTTCGCCCGCGCCGACGAGCCGACGGTGCCGATGACCCTGGCGCAGATCGAAAGCTTCGACGCCGCCACCGCCGGCCTGCCGGGGGAGGAGAGCGTGGCCAATTCCGCCGGCATCCTGTGTCATCCGCGTTCGCGCCGCGACTGGGGCCGCGCCGGCATCCTGCTTTACGGCGCCAGCCCGTTGCCGGCGGGCTTCCCGCAGGGCGACGAGCTGAAACCGGTGATGCGGCTGAGCAGCCGCATCTTCGGCGTGCGCGAGCTGGCTGCCGGCGAGCCTATCGGCTACGGCGACAACTTCGTCACCGAACGGCCGACCCGGGTGGGCCTGATCGCCGGCGGCTACGCCGACGGCTATCCGCGGCTGGCGTCCAGCGGCAGCCCGGTGGCGGTGGACGGCCGCCGTTCGCGCATCATCGGCCGGGTGTCCATGGACATGATCACCGTGGACCTGAGCGACTTGCCCGCCGCCGGCATCGGCAGCGAGGTGGAGTTGTGGGGCGACGCGGTGTCGGTCAACGAGGTGGCCGCCGCCGCCGGCAGCATTTCCTATGAATTGCTGTGCAATATCAAGCGCGCCCACTTTGTGTTCGAATAAGTTTTTTCTGATCTTCTGAAAGATATTTCAGAATCAAACGACTAAGCGGAAAGCCCGGCCATTGGCCGGGTTTTTTTATTCGTATTGAATTTTATGTTGCGCTAAGGCCGCAAGGCTGGCATCAAGTCTGGGTAATAGTGTCATTATTTGATAATTATTCTCATTAGTCTGGACGCGTCATGGAATTTCTGTTTTCCTTTATTTAAAAATAGTTACGAATCCGATGATGATTAAATATAAAAAACCATCTCCAGCTCGGCTCTGGCGGATGGCGGGGATCGTTTGTTGGGGCGTGGCGGCGCAGGCCGCGGAAGTGCCCGGCATGTCTGGCAGCATGCATCAGCAAATGGAAAACGATTCGCGGCGCCTGTTGCAGGACAACAGCCGCCGTTTCGACGCCATCATTCAGCAGCAGCGGCTGCGGCAGATGCAGCCGGACAGCAATATGATGCGGAGGCCGCAAGCGGCCGATATGAGCGAGCTGGACTGCCTGCGCGTCAAGGGCGTGCGTCTGGCCGGCATCAAGCTGTTGAGCCGCAAGGAAGTGGCCTCGCTGGGCGAACTGGCCAGCGACTGCCTGAACAATGAAGAGTTGAACCGCTTCAGCCGCGGCTTGACCCAGCTCTATCTGAAGAAGGGCTATATCGCCGCGCGCGTGGCGGCCGAAGGGCCGGACGAGCAGGGCGTGCTGACCTTGCGCGTGCACGAAGGGCGGGTGGAGAAGATCGTCAGCGACGACCGGCGCAGCAATCCGGCCACCTTGTTTCCCGGCGTGGTCGGCCGGCCGCTGAACATCCACGACGCCGATCAGGGCCTGGACCAGGCCAACCGCCTGCCGTCCAGCAAGGCGACGCTGGACATCCTGCCCGGCGAAACCGTGGGCGGCTCCATTCTGAGCCTGCGCAACAATAAGGACGCGCCCTGGCGCTTGAACTTCAACGCCGACAACACCGGCCGCGACAGCACCGGCCGGGTGCAGGCCGGCGTGGGCCTGTCCTGGGACAGCCCGCTGGGCTTGTCCGATTTCGTCAGCGTGTCGGCGCAACGCACCAGTAACGACAACGCGGTGAGGCACAGCCGCAGCGAATCGCTGTTTTACTCCCTGCCTTACGGCTATTGGACGTTCAGCGCCTTCGCCAGCCGCGCCGATTATCTGAACCCGCTGCAATTGCAGCGCAACGCGGTGAATTTGTCCGGCCGCACCGCCCAGAGCGGCCTGCGAGTGGACCGGGTGGTGAGCCGCGGCCAGAACCAGACCACCTCGCTGACGGCGCAACTGACGCATAAACGGGTGCGCAATTACTTTCTCGACAGCGAGATCGAGATCACCAGCCCCACGCTGAGCGTGGCCGAGCTGGGCCTGTCCCGGCTGCAATTGCTCAGCGGCGGCGTGTTGATCGCGGACGCCGGCGTGCAGCGCGGCACGCGCTGGCTGGGCGCCAGCGCGCCGGATCCGCGCGCGCCGGACGGACCCAACCCGCAGTTCACCAAGTGGAAGGCTTCGCTGAACTGGTTTCAAAGCCTGGGCCTGCCCGGCGGACCGTATCAGCTCAATAGCGCGCTGACCGGCCAGACCAGCCGCGATTATCTGCCCGGCGTCGAGCAGATGGACGTGTCCGACGCCAGCGCGGTGCGCGGTTTCCGCCGCAACACCCTGGCCGGGGAAACCGCCTGGTCCTGGCGCAATACCTTGTCGCGCCGCTTTGAGCTGGCCGGCGTCGGCGTGACGCCGCGTATCGGTCTGGACGGCGGCCGGGTGCTGCCGCATCGCTCGGTCCAGCAATGGCAGAGCATTGCCGGCGCCAGCCTGGGCCTGGCTTTCAGCTACCGCAAGGCCAGCCTGGACCTGGAATACAGCCGGCCCTTGTACAAGCCCGCCGGCTGGCAGCAGGAAGGCCATCAGCTGTTCGCCAAGCTGGCGCTGTCCTGGTGATGCTTTTGGCATTTATTTTTTGTCGTGAATATTTTTTGAAAGAAATTAGCTGCGAAAGCGACTAAGCGATATTGGCAGTATTTCATTTGAATTGATTTAAAAAGAGACGTAGATTCGAAATCAAACGTATGTTTCATTGTGGGCGGATCCGGCTGGCAGGCTGGAGAGGCCCACGAAACATGGGGCGTTTGGATAGACGGTTTTGGACCGGATCTGCTTGTTCTCTGAATGAACGGGACTCAAATCATGAAGAAAAAAATAAATTTCGGCTTATCGGTAACGGGGAAAGTGGCCGCGGCGCTGACTCTGGCGTTTTGGGCGGTGGAAGCCGCGATGGCGGCCGGCATCGTCGCCGGCGGCAACGGCGCGCAGCCGCAGGTGAGCAATGCCGCCAACGGCGCGGCGGTGGTCAATATCGTGGCGCCCAGCGCCGCGGGCCTGTCGCATAACCAATACCAGGATTTCAACGTCGGCAAGCCCGGCGCGGTGTTCAACAACTCCGCCGCCGGCGGCCAATCGCAGCTGGCCGGCCAGTTGGGCGCCAACGCCTTGCTGGGCGGGCGCGAAGCCAGCGTGATCTTGAACGAAGTGATCAGCCGCAACCCGTCCTTGCTGTTGGGCAAGCAGGAAGTGTTCGGCAAGGCCGCCGACTATGTGCTGGCCAACCCCAACGGCATCACCTGCAGCGGCTGCGGCTTCATCAACACGCCGCGCGCTTCGCTGCTGGTGGGCAACGCCAATATCGAAAACGGCGCCATCGCCTCCTTGCAGGCGGCGATGAACGGCAACGCGCTCAGCGTCAACGGCGCCGGTCTGAGCGGCGTCAACGTGCTGGACCTGATCGCGCCGCGCATCGATGTGCGCGGCAATGTCGCCGCGCGCGAGCAACTCAATGTCCGCGCCGGCTTCAACCTGGTGGATTACCAGGGTCAGGACGCCAAGGTGTTGCGCAGCGATAAGGCGCCGGAAGGCGTGGGCTCGCTGGACAGCGTGTTCCTGGGCGCGATGCAGGCCGGCCGCATCAATATCATCAGCACCGCCGACGGCGCCGGCGTCAATGTGGGCGGCAGCCTGAACGGCGCGCAGGAAGTGTCGGTGGACGCGCGCCAGGGCAAACTGGCGCTGGAAGGCGCGCAGATCCGCGCCAGCGAAGGCAAGGTGGCCCTGGCCGCGCGCCAGATCGACAGCCGCGGCCGGGCGGAAACCTCCACCACCCAAGACAGCGGCCACGATGAGAGCTGGTTCATCTGGAAAACCGGTGAAACCAATACCGCCAGCAATGGCAGCGATACCCGCATCAAGCGCAGCGTCATCAGCGCGCGCGACGATGTGAGCCTCAGCGCCGGCGACGCGGCGACCTTGGCCGCCACCGACATCAGCGGCCGCAATGTGGCGCTCAGCGGCAAGGATTTGACGCTGGACAGCCAAGTGGCGGACAGCGCGTCCAGCAACAGCAATCACGCCTGGAAAAACTCCTGGGCCTATAACCGCGACCAAAGCGAAACCAGCCAGCGTCAGGAAGGCGTGCGCATCCGCGCCGAGCAGGACGCCACGCTGACCGCGGCGGCGGCGGCGGCGGACAACCAGGCGGTGGACGGCGCGCAGCCGCGCGGCCAGATCGCCATCCGCGGCGGCAGCGTCAGCGCCGGCCAGGACATCCGCTTGCAGGCCGACGGCGGCGTGAAGCTGAGCGGCGTGACGGAAACCGATACCCGCAGCGATAGGGGCAATCGCAAGAACGACGGCGCCAGCCTGGAAACCGGCTCTTGGGACCATGCGTCCAGCGAGCAACGCCTGGTGCAAAGCCAGCTGCGCGCCGGCCGCGATCTGGATATCCGCGCCAGCGGCGATATCGACGCCAAGGCGGCCAAGCTGGCCGCCGGCCGCGACGCCTCCCTGGACGCGGGCGGCGCGCTCGGCCTGGGCGTGCAGCAGACGACGAACCAGAACAGCCAGCGCAACGACCAGGTGTACTGGGGCGGCATCGGCGGCGGCGGCAACCGCGACAACGGCAAGACCGACACCGTTAACACCGGCAGCGATCTGACCGCCGGCGGCAAGCTGACGCTGCGCGGCGACAGCGTGGCCATCGCCGGCAGCCGCGCCCGCGGCGAGCGGGACGCGGTGGCGATCAGCCGCAACGGCGACATCAGCATCGACAGCGTGGTCAACCAATCGCAAACCCGCACCGATCAGCGCAGCGGCACCGCCTTCAACATTACTAAGAGCAGCAGCAAGGGCAATGCCAGCCAGCAGCAGGCGGTCAACGCCGAGCTGAAGTCCGACACCAATCTGAGCATCCAGTCCGCCAAGGACGTGGCGATCAGCGGCAGCCAGGTGCGCGCCGGCGGCGAATTGAACGTGGCCGCCAACGGCGACATCAAGGTGGCGGCGTCGCAGACCCGCGACACGGTGAAGAGCAAGGACACCGAGCTGGCGCTGCGCGGCGTCGGCGACATCACCGGCGACAAGCAGTACCGCGGCGGCGTGCGCATCGAGCACAGCAGCAGCAGCGTGGACCGCGACGCGACCCAGAACCAGGCGGCGACGCTGTCCGGCGACAAGGTGGCGCTCAATGCTCAGGGCGATCTGACGGTGACCGGCTCCAAGCTGAACGCCGGCGCCGGCGGCGCGGCCCTCAGCGGCCAGAACGTCAGCCTGAACGCGGCGCAGGACACGGTGAAGGAAAGCAAGAGCAGCAGCGTCACCGGCGGCGGCCTCTATATCGACGCCGGCCTGGACAAGACCGGGGTGGCGTTGGGCGTGGACCAGAAGAACAGCCGCAGCCAGTCCGACAGCAGCACGGCTCAGGTCAGCGCGATCAACTCCAAGGGCGGGGTCAGCATCGTCGCCGGCAACGGCGACGGCGACATCCGCAACCAGGGCGCCCAGGTCAAGGCTGATGGCGACATCAAGCTGGCCGGCGGCCGCATCGACAATCAGGCGGCCAACAGCACCCAGAAAACCACCTCCGACAGCAGTCATTGGGGCGTGGAAGTGGGCGTCAACGCCGATTACAGCGGCGTGACCCGTCCGCTGGTGGCGGCCGGCGAAAAAGTGGCCAAGGGCGATGTGATCGGCGCGGCCGGCGCCGCCGGCGATCTGGGCGCGGCCAATCTGGGCGTGGATGTCGGCGTCAAGGCCGGCGTCGGCTCGGAGACCCGCCAATCCAGCACCGCGCAGGCCAGCAGCCTGAACGGCGGCAATATCAAGGTGGACGCCAAGGCCGGGCTCAGCGATCAAGGCACCCAGTATCAGGCCGGCAACACGGTGGAGATCAAGGCGGACAGCCACCAGTTCAGCGCCGCAGCCAATACCCAGAGCCAGAGTGGCAGCAAGACCGAGGCGGATGTCGGCGTGCGCGTCTACACCACCACCGGCGAGGATGTGAACGTCAAGGCGGCCGGCAGCGGCAGCACGGTGACGAGCGCCTCGTCCAGCTCCACCGCGGTCACCGGCGGCATCCGCGCCGGCAACGGCGTCAAGGTGGACGTGGACAACAACGCCGCTTACCAGGGCGTGGCCATCGCCGGCGGCAAGGGCGCGGCCAGCGTCAACGCGGGCGGCGATCTGAGCTTCAGCCAGGCCAACAACAGCAGCAGCAGCGAGCAGCGCACCGTGGGCGGCAAGGCCAATCTGGCCATCACCACCAGTCCGATCGAGGGCGGCGGCAAGAATGTCGGCGGCAGCGGCGCGGTGGCGGTGAACGTGGACAAGCAGCAAGCCAAGTCCAGCACCGCCGTGACCGGCGGCGTGGACGCCGACGCCGGCGTGAGCTTGACGGCCGGCGGCAAGCTGGGTCTGCAGGGCGATAAGATCGCCAGCCGCGGCGACGTGACGCTGCAGGGCGACAAGGTGGAGTTCAAGGCCGCCGAATCCAGCGCCGACAAGTCCGGCAGCCAGTGGGGCTTCGATCTCAAGGCCGGAGGCAGCCAGAGCAATGGTCAGGAAAAGGCGAGCAAGGGCTTCAATGTGGGCGCCGGCGGCAATTACGCCAGCACCGACGAGTCCAGCCGCAGCCAGACCGGCGGCAGCGTGGTCAGCGGCGGCAAAGCCAGCATAGCGGCCGGCAGCGGCGGCATCCGCCTGAGCGGCACCCAGGTGCAGGGCGACAGCGCCAAGCTGGACAGCCAGGGCGATATCCGCCTGGAGTCGGCGCAGTCCAGCAACCAACGCAACAACTGGAGCGTGGCCGGCAATATCGGCGGCGGCAACAAGGCCGGCAGCGACAAGGAAAACGGCCAGATCAAGCCTGACAGCACCAAGAACGTGCATGACATCAAGGCCGGCCTGGAGGTGAAGGTGGATCAGCAGGACAAGCTGAGCAACGCCAACGCCGCCGTGACCGCCAAGCAGCAAGTGGAACTGAACGCCGAAGGCAACGCCACCCTGGCCGGCGCCAATGTCAGCGGCAAGACCGTCACTGGCCAGGTGGGCGGCAAGCTGGCGCTGGAGAGCCGTCAGGATCGCGACAACAGCGTGAAGGTGGACGTGGCGCTGGGCGTCAACAGCTCCAACGGCAAGGAGGCCAGCTTGGTCGATCAGGTCGCCGACAAGGCCGGCCCGCTGAAGGATAAGGTGAAGGAGAAGGGCGCCGAACTGGTCAACGCCGCGTCCGACAAGGTGAAGGAGAAGTACGACAGTCTGGCCTTCAACAAGGGCCTGAAGGAAGACACCACCAATGCGGTGAGCTTCAACGCCAACAGCGAAACCGTCACCCTGCCCGAGCAGCCGACTTCCGGCCCGGCCAAGTCCGGCACGCTGGACACGCTGGCGCGCAAAGGCGGCAATACGCTGAAGGACAAGCTGCTGAACGCCCAGGACAAGGGCACCGAGCTGAAGGCCGACGTGGACGTCAGCGTCAAGCGCGACAACTCGGTGGGCGTCGTTACCGGCATCGCCGGCGCCGACGGCGTGACCCTGCAAGTGGGCGGCAAGACCCAGCTGACCGGCGCGACCGTGTCGTCCGCCAACGGCAAGGTGGACCTGGGCGATTCCAAGGTGGAAACCGCTGACATCGCCACCGAGCGCTACAAGGGCGGCGGCGGGGTCAAGCTGAACAGCACCCCGTCCGGCATCCTGAAGCAGGCGGTCAGCGACGTGACTTCCGGCAAGGCGCCGCTGATCCGCGCCGAGCATGAGAATACGCCGACCGTGGTGAAAGGCGGCATCCAGAGCAAGTAAGACGCTTGATCCAAGCGAAAACCCCCGCCGGGCAACTGGCGGGGGTTTTGTTTTGGAGTGGCTGTTATTACAGGGGAATGAACTCGGTCTCGCCCGGCACCATCGGGAAACGCTGGGCGATCCAGTCCGCGCGCGCCTGGGCCAGCCGCTCGCGGCGGCTGGACACGAAGTTCCAGTCCAGATAGCGCGGGCTGGCCGGCGGCGTGCCGCCCAGCAGCATCACCCGGCTGTCGCGCCGCGCGATCAGTTCGCCGCCCTGGCCGGTTCGCAGCAGGCCCAATTCGTTGGCGTTCAGCGCGGCGCCGTCCACGTCCAGTTCGCCGGCGGCGACATAGGCGGCCAGTTCGTCCACGCCTTGCGGCAGCGCCAAGCGCGCACCGGCCGGCATGGCGGCGCTGGCGTAGAACACCGGCAGCGGATAGGCGACCGGCGAGCGACGGCCCCAGCCTTCGCCCATCAGCAGGTTCAGTTCCACCCCGTCTTGGTTCCAGTGGGGCAAGTCCTCGGCCGGGTAATGGGCGAAGGCCGGCTCGCATTCCTCCAGTTCATCCGGCAGCGCCAGCCACAGCTGCATGCCTTCCACCGCCACGCCTTGCTGGCGGATGTCGGCCGGCACCCGCTCGGAGTGGGTGATGCCGCTGCCGGCGGTCATTAGGTTGACCGCGCCGGGCGCGATGCGCTGCACCGTGCCCAGGCTGTCGCGATGCATCATCGCGCCGGAGAACAGATAGGTGACGGTGGCCAGGCCGATGTGAGGATGCGGCCGCACATCGCCGGCGCTGCCTTCGGCGGCGAAACGGGCCGGGCCCATGTGATCGAGAAACACGAAGGGGCCGACGCGGCGCGCCTGGCGGGTGGGTAGCAGCCGGCGCACCGGAAAGCCGATGTCGCGGTCCAGGCTGGCGATGGTTTGGGTAAGCAGCGGCATGGCGGCTCCAGCTTAGGGTTTGAGGGTCAGAAGCGGCCGTCCCGAAAATCGGCTATCGCTTCTTCCACTTGTTCGCGCGTATTCATCACGAAGGGGCCCCATTGCGCGATGGGTTCGCCCAGGGGCTTGCCGGCAATCAGCAGCAAGCGGCTGTCGGCCGCGGCGCGGAGGCTGACGCCGTCGCTGTCGGCGCGGTTGTCCAGTACCGCCATCTGCCTTGCCTTGACGCCGCGCTGTTGCGCGCCGACGGCGATCTCGCCTTGGTAAACATAGAGGAAGGCGTTGTGGCCGGCGGGGATTTCCAGCGTCTCTTCGCTGCCGGCGTCCAGACGCAGGTCCAGGTACAGCGGTTCGGTGGCTTCGCGTTCCACCGCGCCGGCCTGGCCGCGCCAGTGGCCGGCGATCAGGCGGGCCTCGCCTTGGGCCGGCGCAGACGGAATCTCGGCGGCGGGGATGTCGCGATACCACGGCGCGCACAGCTTGCGCTCCGCCGGCAGGTTCAGCCACAGCTGGAAGCCGTGCATCAGGCCATCCTCTTGTTCCGGCAGTTCGGAATGCACGATGCCGCGGCCGGCGGTCATCCATTGCACGCCGCCGGGGCCGAGCAGGCCTTCGTTGCCGGTATTGTCGCGGTGGCGCATGCGGCCGGCCAGCATATAGGTGATGGTTTCGAAGCCGCGGTGCGGATGGCTGGGAAAGCCGGCGATGTAGTCGTCGGGATTGTCGGAACGGAATTCGTCCAGCATCAGGAAAGGGTCCAGCCGCCTTTGCAGATCGGAGCCGAGCACGCGCAGCAGGCGCACGCCTGCGCCGTCCGACACCGCCTGGCCGTTGACCAGGCCTTCCGCTTCCCGGCTGATGAATGGGTGTTGCATGGCCATGTCTCCCTGTGGGGCCGGACTGGCGTCCGGCGGTTTACATGGCCGGATTATTGCGCGCCGCCGACGCGCTTGATAGCGCAAAGAATTGCGCGTCAGATTCAAAAAATCTGAACGCGCAGCGGCCTCAACTCAGGGCGGCTTGCTGGCTCTGTCCGCGCAGATAGTCTTCCAGCGCGTGGCCGGCGGACAGGATGTGGAAGCGGATGAATTCCGCCGCCTCGTCGGCCTTGCCCTGGCGGGACAGTTCCAGCAGCTTGCTGTGCTCCTCGTGCGCCCGCTCCATGGTGCGGGTGAACAGGATCTGCATCCGGGTGTAGCGGTCGGTCTTGTTGTGCAGCTGCTCGATCAGCGCCAGCGTGTTGGGCCGCTTGGCGGCGCGGTACAAGGCCAGGTGGAAGCGGGAGTTCAATTCCCCCCAGTGGCGCACGTCGTTGTTGCGCAGCGCTTGTTCGAATTCGCGCAGGGTTTGCTGGGCCAGATCGTGATCGGCCTTGGTGTGACAGGGGATGGCGGCTTTGAGCACCGAACCTTCCAGCATCGCGCGGATTTCCAGCAGCTCCAGCACGTCTTCCAGCGACAGCTTGGACACCAGCGCGCCCTTGTGGTCGATGATCTGGATCAGGCCTTCGGCTTCCAGCTGGCGCAGCGCCTCGCGCACCGGCACCCGGCTGACGCCGTATTCATTGGACAGCGCCTCTTGGCGCAGTTGTTGGCCATCGGCGAACTCCCCGGAGAGAATGCGCTGGCGCAGGGATTCGGTTACGGCACTGGTGAGCGTCTGGCGCTTGATCGGCTGCATGGTGGTCATGGTGGTGGGTGTCGTCGTCAGTCAAGCGGTGTCATGCAAATGTATTCGATTATACGGAGCTTGAACTGTCAGACAAGGCCCAAAACTGACCTTATGAGTCGCTAAAATGAAAAAACCCGGCGTTTGGCCGGGTTTTTTTAAGATTTGGGGTGGATGATGGGGCTCGAACCCACGACAACAGGAATCACAATCCTGGACTCTACCAACTGAGCTACATCCACCACTGAAAACAAGCACTGCATTGTACCACAATTACTTGGCGCGCCCGACAGGACTCGAACCTGTAACCCCCGGCTTAGAAGGCCGGTGCTCTATCCGGTTGAGCTACGGGCGCTCGGTCGGGCTTCGCCTTACTGCTGGTCGGGGCGGCGGGATTCGAACTCGCGACCCCCTGATCCCAAATCAGGTGCGCTACCAGGCTGCGCTACGCCCCGACGACAGAGACCGCAACTATACGGATGGCGATTTGGACTGTCAACACCTGTTTGTAATTAAATTGCGGCCGGCCAGGGGCGCGATATTGGCCGGGCGGCGGGCTGGGCGGCACTTCCCTTTATTTATCTTGATCTTAAGTAAGTTTTGTTGCGCAGCGGCATTTCGGAGGCCGCCGAAAAATGCGAGAATATGCGCCTTCTTTTTCAGCCTCTATTATGGAACCGGCCCATGGCAGCACAACTGATTGACGGCAAAGCGGTAGCGGAAAAACTGATCGCCAAGGTGGGCGAGGGCGTGCAGGCGCGCCTGGCCGCGGGCAAGCGCGCCCCGGCGTTGGCGGTGATCCTGGTGGGCGAGGACCCGGCGTCCGCGGTCTACGTGGGCAGCAAGAAGCGCTCCTGCGAGAAAGCCGGCATCCGTTCGCTGGCCTATGATCTGCCGGCCGATACCAGCCAACAGGCGCTGCTGGACATCATCGATCGCTTGAACGCGGACGCTGAGGTGGACGGCATCCTGGTGCAGCTGCCGCTGCCCAAGCAGATCGACCCGCAGGCGGTGATCGAGCGCATCGACCCGAAAAAGGATGTCGACGGCTTCCATCCCTATAATATGGGCCGGCTGGCGATCAAGATGCCGTTGCTGCGTCCCTGCACCCCGCGCGGCGTGATGACGCTGCTGGAAGAATACGGCATCGATCCCAAGGGCAAGAAAGCGGTGATCGTCGGCGCGTCCAATATCGTCGGCCGTCCGCAGGCGCTGGAAATGCTGCTGGCGCGCGCCACGGTGACGGTGTGCCACAGCGCCACCGCCGATCTGGCCGCCGAAGTGGCCGCCGCCGACATCGTGGTGGCCGCGGTGGGCATCCCCAACTTCGTCAAGGGCGAGTGGATCAAGCCGGGCGCGGTGGTGATCGACGTGGGCATCAACCGTCTGGACAGCGGCAAGCTGTGCGGCGACGTGGAGTTCGCCGCGGCGGCCGAGCGCGCCGGCTTCATCACCCCGGTGCCGGGCGGCGTCGGCCCGATGACGGTGGCCACCTTGCTGCAGAACACTCTGGACTCCGCCAATATGCACGCTTGAACGGCGCGCCGTTCAGCCCAAAACGCCATCGCCGCTTCCGCGGCGGCGGCGTTTTTGTTTTATCGGCGCGCGATAGGGCCGGCGCTTGCAAACAAAGCGAGACGCTGGCGGCCCGGCTATCGTAAAATCGACGGTTTTAGTTCGCAGTAAGCAAATCCGATCATGAGTCAAGACAAGCAATCGGCCACGCTGTTGATCAGCGCGCCGGACAAGAAGGGCCTGGTGGCGGCCATCGCCAACTTCCTGATGACCTACAACGCCAACATCATGCACGCGGACCAGCATCAGGACACCAGCGAAAACCTGTTCCTGATGCGGGTGCAGTGGGATGTGGACGGCTTCACTCTGCCGATGGAGAACTTCGCCGCCGCCTTCCAGCCGATTGCCGACGAACACGCGATGAACTGGAAGGTGTCGCTGTCCACCCGCAAGCCGCGGATGGCCATCTTCGTGTCCCAGTACGAGCACTGCCTGGTGGACCTGATGCACCGCTGGCGCATCGGCGAGCTGGACTGCGAGATCCCGCTGGTGATTTCCAATCACGAAACCTGCCGCCGGCTGGTGGAGTTCAACGGTATTCCCTTCCATGTGATCAAGGTCACCAAGGACAATAAGGAAGAGGCCGAGGCCGAGCAGTTCCGCCTGCTGGAAGAGGCCGGCGTGGACTTCATCGTGCTGGCTCGCTATATGCAGATCCTGTCCCAGGGTTTCGTCGAGCGCTATCCGGACCGGGTGATCAACATCCATCACAGCTTCCTGCCGGCATTCGACGGCGCCAAGCCTTATCACCGCGCGTTTGCGCGCGGGGTGAAGCTGATCGGCGCCACCAGCCACTACGTGACCGAGGATCTGGACGAGGGCCCGATCATCGAGCAGGAAGTCACCCGCATTTCTCACCGCGACGAAGTGGACGACCTGATCCAGAAAGGCCGCGACCTGGAAAAAGTGGTGTTGTCGCGCGCCGTGCGCTGGCATATGGACAACCGCGTGCTGTCCTATAACAACAAGACGGTAGTCTTTGACTGAGAGCGGACATGCGCCTGCTGATTGACGATGTGGTGGATTTGCTGCGCTTCCGGGTCAAGCCCCTGGGCGAGTATCAGTATCCGCGCTGGCAGACCCTGTTGTTCCTGATCGCGCTGGGCCTGGTGGCCAGCGCCGACACCGCTGAGCTGGGCAACAACCTGACCGGCCGCATGCTGTTCATGGTGTTGTTCACGCTGGCGGAAACCCTGTGTTTCGCCGGCTTCATCGGCCTATGGCTGCGTTTTGCCAAGTGGGACGGCCATGGTTCGCTGTTCGGCCTGGTGGCGGTGGCCAGCGGCCTGCAGTTCGTGGAACCGCTGACCAGCTGGCTGCCGGACGACGCGGCGCTGGCGGTCAACGGGGTGTTGTCCATCTTCGGCATTCTGGTGTTGGTCAACGCGCTGGCCGTGGTGTCGGGCATTCACCGGCTGCGGGTGGCGCTGGGGGTGTTGTTGTTCGCGCCGGTGGCCATGGTCTTGCTGGCCGGGGCCTTGTCGCTGGGTTCGGCGGCGGGCTGGGTGGATTTGCCCGCCGGCGTGGCCGACGCCGCGCGTGGAGCGGAGAGCTCGGCGCCCGCAAGCGGCATCTGAGCCGCAGGCTGAAAAAAGAACAGGACATGCCAAGGCATGTCCTGTTTTGCATGGAGGGCGCGTGAACGGGCCGGCGCGCTCAATCCACCTTGGCGATGTAGCGGGCCAGGCCCAGCAGCGCGCGCAGCGCGTCGCCCTTGGCGGTGACTTCGCCGCGCAGCCGCGCGTAGCGGCGCAGGATGGCGCGGCCCTCTATGAACAGGTCCATGTCGGTGTCCGGCGAGGACACCAAGGCGATGCGTTCGATTTCCCCCTGCGGGCGCGGCTGGCCCTGCGCGATGCACAGGTAGACCTTGTGCGCGTTGAACGGGGTGATGTGATCGAACAGATACAGCATGGAGTTGATGCGCAAGCCGGTTTCTTCCCGCACTTCGCGGATCAGCGCCTGGGAACGCAGTTCGCCGCGGGCGGCCTTGCCGCCGGGAAGATTGTAGCGGCCGCCTTTGGCCGCGGTGACCAGCACGCCGTCGGGCAGTTCGATAATAGCGGTTGCGCGCCTGGCCAGGTCCGCCGGCAGGCGCTCGTTTCTTTTTTCTTCCAAAACACTCATTCTTCAAAAAAATTAGTTAGGGCCACCGGCGAGAGTGGCCCTGGATATTATTTTTCCATTCTAAAGCACTAGACCGATCAGTCCAATAAGCTGTGCTCAAAATTTACTCATATATCTGATTTGAATGAGATAAATCGTTCAGCCATTCAAATTGAAACCATGCGGTTTCCGCGCTCAAAGCAGTTTGGCCAATAAACCGCCCAGACCCACCAGCAGGCAGTAGTAGCCAAACGGGCGCAGCGACTCGATTTCGCTTTTCTTGAAGTAGCGCATCAGGAAGGCGGTGCTGGCGTAAGCGCAGGCGCCGGACAGCAGGCCGCAGGCCAGCAGCAGTCCTGCGGAAACCTGGCTGTGCGCCAGCTTGGGCACTTCCAGCACGCCGGCGGCGGCGATGATGGGGGTGGCCAGCAGGAAGGAGAAGCGCGCGGACGAGGCGTAGTCCAGGCCGTGGGCGAGGCCGGTCACCAGGGTGGCGCCGGAGCGGGAGAAGCCGGGCAGCAGGGCCAGGGCCTGGCCCGCGCCTATCTTGATCGCGCCGGAGAAGCTGAGCCGCTCCAGGTCCAGATGGGCTTGCTTCCGTTTCAGGCGGTCACCCCACAGCAGGAGCAAGCCGTTCAGGCTGAGGAAGATCAGCACCGCGGTGGTGCTGGTGAACAGCGCGCGCAGCTGTTTTTCCAGCAGCAGGCCCAGCAAGCCGGCGGGGATGGTGCCGGCGATCAGTAGCCACATCAGCCGGGCGTCCGGATTGGAGGCCTTGCCGCCGGCCTTGAGGAAGCCGCCTGTCAGTTGCAGCCAATCGCGGCGGAAGTACAGCAGCAGCGCGGCGGCGGTGCCCAGGTGCAGCACCACCATGAAGGGCAGGAAATCCGGGCTCATGCGGTTGATGGACCAATGCAGCCAGTCTGGTATCAGCACGCCGTGGCCCAGGCTGCTGACGGGAAAGAGTTCGCTGACGCCCTGGATGACGGCGAACAGCAGGGCTTCGATAGGGTTCATGGCGGGTCCTGTGGCGGTGGGAGGCGGCTTGCGCCGGCCTGCTTATCAACGCCGCCGCCGCGGACCGGTTGACCGGCTCAGTTGCGCTGCCGGCGTTCCAGCGCTTGTTCCTCCTCTTCCAGCCGCCGGCGAATGGCGGAGAAGAAGCGGTGGATGCCGTGCACGGATTCGGACAGCTCGGCCAGGCATTGTTGGCGCCGCTCGGGCGTCAGCGCGGGCATTTGCACTTCCGGGTCCGGATTGCGCTCGAAAGCCAGGGTCAGGATGGGCTCCAGCAGCGGCGCCTGCTCCGGATCGTCGAACAGCAGGCCCCAGTCCTCGTTCAGCAATTGCATGCCTTCGGAAAAGCCTTCGGCCCAGTCGTTGCCGCGGATCTCGCCGGCGGCGTCCGCTTCCAGCCAGGGTTGGAAGGCGTCGTCCTCGCGCAGCGCGGCGGAGACGTCCAGCCAATGCCCCATCAGCAGTTTGGCGAACTGTTCCAGCGCCTTGTCGCTGGGAAAGGCGGCATCGTCGTCGAAGGCGTCGCCGATGATGGCGGGCAGGCATTCTGTCGGTTTGATCGGTTCCGGGCCGCAGAGCAGGGCGGCAAAGAAGCCGTCCAGATGTTCCAGATTCATGCCTTGCTGCGGCAGGAAGCGGTTCAGGGTGGCGGCCAGGCGTTGGTAGTCGGCGTCGGAAAGCGGGGTATGGCTCATGGCGGACCAGGGCTAGGGAGAAAAGCCCATTATCCGCCATCTGGCGGCCCAGCGCACCGCCGGCCGCGCGGCGCGTCGCAATCACGATGCGGAGGGCTTGACGGCTCTGTTACAATCGTTCTTTTTTGACCCAACCTCCAATAGGTTTCCATCATGTTGACCGTGTATAACACCCTGACCCGCCAGAAAGAAGAGTTCAAACCCATCGAGCCCGGCAAGGTGTGTATGTACGTGTGCGGCATGACGGTCTACGACCTCTGTCATATCGGACACGCGCGCATGTTGGCGGCCTTCGACGTGATCTATCGCTGGCTGGACGCGTCCGGCTACGACGTCACCTATGTGCGCAACATCACCGATATCGAGGACAAGATCATCAAGCGCGCCGCCGAGCGCGGCATTCTGCCGCAGCAGCTGGTGGAAGAGACCATCGCCGACATGCGCCAGGACGCCGCCGCGCTGAGCCTGTTGCCGCCGACGTTCGAGCCGCG
This sequence comes from Chromobacterium sp. FG89, assembly GCF_057808735.1. Lineage (NCBI taxonomy): Bacteria > Pseudomonadati > Pseudomonadota > Betaproteobacteria > Neisseriales > Chromobacteriaceae > Chromobacterium > Chromobacterium sp. FG89. The sequence continues at coordinate 45,524 of NZ_JBMDIQ010000031.1, forward strand.
CGCCACCCAGCATGTGCCGGGCATGGTGGCTATGATCGAAAAGCTGATCGCCAACGGAAAGGCTTACGCCGCGGACAACGGCGATGTGTATTACGCGGTACGCGAGTTCGAGGGCTACGGCAAATTGTCCGGCCGCACCCTGGACAAGCTGCGCGCCGGCGAACGGGTGGAAGTGGACCCGCACAAGCGCGATCCGCTGGACTTCGTGCTGTGGAAAGCGGCCAAGCCGGGCGAGCCGTCCTGGGACAGCCCGTGGGGCGCGGGGCGTCCGGGCTGGCATATCGAGTGCTCGGTGATGAGCTGTCATCATCTGGGCGAGAATTTCGACATCCACGGCGGCGGCGAGGATCTGCAATTCCCGCACCATGAGAACGAAATCGCCCAGTCCGAGGGCGCCCATGGCCACCAGTACGTCAATTACTGGCTGCACAACGGCTTCATCAATGTCGACGGCGAGAAAATGTCCAAATCGCTGGGCAATTTCTTCACCATCCGCGACGTGCTGGGCCATTTCGACGGCGAGGTGATCCGCTTCTTCATCGTGCGCAGTCATTACCGCAGCCCGGTGAACTACACCGACAGCATCCTGGTCGACGCCAAGCACGGCCTGACCCGGCTCTATACCGCCTTGCGCGGCCTGGAGCTGCCGGCCTCCGCCGGCATAGACTGGAAGGACCCGTTCGCCGCGCGCTTCCAGACCGCGATGAACGACGATTTCAACACCTCGGAAGCGGTGGCGGTGTTGTTCGAGCTGGCCGGCGAAGTCAACAAGAGCCGCGATCCGCGTCAGGCGCGCCTGCTGAAGGATCTGGGCGGCGTGCTGGGCCTGCTGCAGCGCGACCCGGAAGACTTCCTCAAGGGCGGCGCCGGCGACGAGGAGTTGTCGGCCGAGGCGGTGGAAGCCTTGATTCAGGCGCGCAAGGATGCGCGCGCCGGCAAGAACTGGGCGGAGTCCGACCGCATTCGCGATGAGTTGACCGCCAAGGGCATCGTGCTGGAAGACAGCGCCCAGGGCACGGTCTGGCGCCGCGCCTGAGCCGCAGGAGCCGCCGTTGACAGTGGATTTGGCACTTGTCAAGCGGCGGCAAAGCGCGGATAATCGATAGTTTCGCAAGCAGTACAGGCAAATCCCCTGTACCCGATTTGAAAGGAAGACACATGAAAACCGATATTCACCCGACTTACAAAGACCTGGCCGTTACCTGCTCCTGCGGTAGCCAGTTCGTGACCAAGTCCACCATGTCCAAGGACGCGTTCGGCATTGAAGTTTGCTCCAACTGCCACCCGTTCTACACCGGCAAGCAAAAGATCGTCGACACCGCCGGTCGCGTTGACAAGTTCAACCAAAAGTTCGGCGGCTTCTTCAAGCGCTAAGCGCCGAGGATACGTTGGACACCCAGAAAAAGGCAGCTCAGGCTGCCTTTTTTCTATGATTCCGGCGCGGCGGCGGCAGGGTTTGGCAGATTCCGGCCGGCGGCGCGCGTACCTATATCTGCAAGGTTGAGGCCATGGCGATCCACATCGTTTACCTGTCCCACGGCGGCAAGAAATACTACGACCAGACCCGCTTTTCCGTGTTGAGCCTGTTGCATTTGCTGCTGAAGCAGCAGCGGCAGGACGTGAAGATCATGGTGTACACCGACGCGCCGGACAGCGTGCCCGCGCATCCCCTGGTCCGCACCGAGACCCTGAGCCGGGCGCAGTTGCAGGCGTATCGCGGCCAGTTCGACTATGTGCACCGCATCAAGCTGGAAGTGATGCTGAAGGCGGCGCGCGAACTGGGCACCGCCGTCTTGTACGTGGACTGCGATACCCGCTGGCTGCGGGTGCCGGACGACTTGTTCGCCCGGCTGGAAGCAGGAAACGCCAGCTGCATGCACGTCAACGAGGGCGTGTTCGGTCCCGGCTTCTTCCCGGACTATCTGGCCGCGGTGGACAAGCACGGCGCCGAACTGCGCAAGATGGGGGTGGCCGACACCCAGGGCCTGGCGATGTGGAACGCCGGCGTGGTCGGCGCCTCCGCCGGCATGGTGCCCTTCTTTGAAACCGCCTTGCACATCAACGATTTCCTGCTGCCGCGCGTGGAAGCGCGCAACTGGACCGAGCAACTGGCGTGGTCGCTGGTGGCCTGCGACGGCCGCCAGCCGCTGGCGCTGGGGGATGCGCTGCACCACTACTGGAACTACAGTTACGAGGCGCCGCTCTACCTGGCTGAAGTGTTCGCCGGCATGGCGCCGGACTGGGATGTGGCGCGCCAGGCCGAGTACTGCGGCGAATTCGCCTGGGATGAGGCGAGGCTGAAGACGATACAGGCCGATCCCGATCACAAGCGCCAGCGCCGTCGCAACAAGTTGCGCAACTCCATCGCCAAGCGCAAGGTGGATTGGCGCATTCTGATCGCTCGCTTGCGCGGCGCTTTGCCGTCGGCTGATTGAAAGGGGCCTCGAACAACCGTCGCGAGCGGTTCGAGAGCAAGGCGCGCCGCAGCGCTCGGGCTGCGCGGTAGATCTTTCGAGCTCCCCTGAAACTGTTTGAACGAGACTCATGCTCACTTATTCGGAACAATCCCAAACCCTGGCCAAGCCCACGGAAAAACCGTGGATTCTGCTGCTGCTGTGTTTTGTCTGGCTGTGGCCGGGCATCTTGGGCCACGATCCGTGGAAGCCGGACGAGCCCTTCGTGCTGGCGGCGGTGCAGGGCATGCTGGACACCGGAAACTGGCTGCTGCCCACGGTGCAAGGCGCGCCCTATCTGGATAGCCCGCCGCTGTATTACTGGGTGGCGGCCTTCATGGTCAAGCTGCTGTCTCCCTGGCTGCTGGCGGCGCACGATGCCGCGCGGCTGGCCACGCCCTTGTTCATGGCGCTGGCCTTGCTGCTGGCCGGCATGGCCGGCCGCGATCTGATCGGCCGTCGTCACGGCCGCAGCGTGGTGATGGTGCTGATAGGCTGCGTCGGCCTGGTGGAAACCGGCCATCAGCTGACCTCGGTGGTGGCCGGTTTCGCCGGCTTCGCCGCCGCTTTCTACGCGCTGTCGCTGACCCTGCGTTCGCCCGGTCTGGCCGGCGCCTTGCTGGGCGCGGCCAGCGCGGCCATCTTCCTCAGCGCCAGCCTGATGGAGCTCTTGCTGCTGTGGATGGTGGTCTTGCTGCTGCCGGCCTTCTCCGCCTGGCGCAGCAAGCAATACGCGATCACCGTGCTGCTGGCCTTGCTGATCGCCGCGCCCACCTCCCTGGTGTGGCCGCTGGCGCTGGCCAAGAGCCATCCGGACGCGTTCAATCTGTGGTGGAACGAGTACTCGCTGGGCCAGCTCAACGGTTTTGGTCGGGTGCAGCTGTTCCACGACTTCGGCTACTACAGCCTGAACGCCCTGTGGTTTGCCTTCCCGGCCTGGCCGTTGGCCGGCTGGACCTTGTACCGCAACCGGGAACGGCTGGACCAGGCGCGCTTGCAACTGCCGCTGATGTTCTTCGCCGTGGTGTTGATCCTGCTGACCTTGTCCAGCCGTCCCAATATGACTTACGCGATGCCGCTGCTGCTGCCGCTGTCCTTGCTGGCGGCGGTGGAGCTGGACAATCTCAAGCGCGGCGCGGCGGCCTTCCTCAACTGGTTCGGCCTGATGACCTTCGGCTTCTTCGCTATCCTGGTGTGGGCCGGCTGGGCGGCGATGAACTTCGGCTGGCCGCGGGGCCTGGCCGGGCGAGCCCAGTATTTCAGCCCGTATTATCAGGAGCACGTGTCCAGCCTGGCCGCGGTGTGCGCGGTGATCGCCACCCTGGTATGGCTGTGGGCGCTGACGCGCAAGCATTTGCGCGGCCGCCAGGCCATCAGCAACTGGGCGGCGGGCCTGACCCTGCTGTGGGGTTTGGGCATGACCTTGTGGCTGCCGTGGTTCGACGCCGCCAAGAGCTACCGTCCGGTGGTGGAGCGGATGATGAAGGCGCTGCCGGCCAACGCCGCCTGCGTGGCGACCGAGAGCCGCAATCAGCTGGCGCTGATCAGCTGGCGCTATTACGCCGGCCTGGACCTGGTGTCCTATCCGGCGGGCAACGCCTCGCCCTGCGACTACCAGCTGGTGGTGCGCTCGGAGGACGAGGGCATCGCCGAGCCGGGTTGGGAAGTGCTGTGGTACGGCTCCCGGCCGCGCGAGCAGAACATGATGTTCGCGCTATTGCGGCGCATTCATCCGCATGAGCAATAAGAGCGGCGAGCAAACCCCCTGACGCTGCGTGGCGCGCCTTGCCCCAGCGGTAAAACCGGGTTTTGTTAAGCAGGCTAAAAACCCCCGCATTCATCAATCAATGCGGGGATTTTTCATGGGCCGCGCGTGGGCTCAGCTTTGCAGTTCGTCCAGGTTCTCGAACAGCTTCAGCGCTTCCGGATTGGCCAGCGCGGTGAGGTTGCTGACCGGCTGGCCGTGGATCACGTTCTTCACCGCCAGCTCGACGATCTTGCCGCTGATGGTCTTGGGGATGTCGGCGACGGCGATGATCTTGGCCGGCACGTGGCGGGGGCTGGCGCCGGTCTTGATCTGCGCCTTGATCCGCTGCTGCAGGTCTTCGTCCAGCCGCGCGCCGGCGCGCAGGCGCACGAACAGCAGCACGCGCTCGTCGTCCTGCCACTGCTGGCCGACGGCGATGCTTTCCAGCACCTCGTCGAAAGCCTCCACCTGGCGATAGATCTCCGCGGTGCCGATGCGCACGCCGCCGGGATTGAGCACCGCGTCGGAACGGCCGTAGATGATCATGCCGTCGTGGGCGGTGAGTTCGGCGTAGTCGCCGTGGCACCAGATATTGTCGAAACGGCCGAAATAGGCCTGGCGGTATTTGCCGCCGTCGGGATCGTTCCAGAAGCCCACCGGCATCGACGGGAAGGGGCGGGTGCACACCAGCTCGCCTTTTTCGCCGCGCACCGGCCGGCCGTACTCGTTGTAGATGTCCACCGCCATGCCCAGGCCGCGGCATTGCAGCTCGCCGCGGTAGACCGGCAGGCTGGCGCAACCCAGCGCGAAGCAGGACACGATGTCGGTGCCGCCGGACACCGAGGCCAGATTGATGTCGGCCTTGATGTTGGCGTACACCCAGTCAAAGCTTTCCGCCACCAGCGGCGAACCGGTGGAGAACACCGCGCGCAGCGAATCCAGCTTCCATTCCCGGACCGGCGCGATGCCGCTCTTGCGCAGGCCGTCTATGTATTTGGCCGAGGTGCCGAAGTGAGTGAAGCGCTGCCGCTCGGCGTAGTCCCACAGCGTGCGGCCTTCGCCGACGAAGGGCGAGCCGTCGAACAGCATCAGCGCCGCGCCGGACGCCAGGCCGGACACCAGCCAGTTCCACATCATCCAGCCGCAGGTGGTGAAGTAGAACAGGCGGTCGCCATGGTGCACATCGCCGTGCAGCTGCTGTTCCTTCAGATGCTGCAGCAAGGTGCCGCCGGCGCCGTGGACGATGCACTTGGGCTTGCCGGTGGTGCCGCTGGAATACAGGATGAACAGCGGGTGCCGGAAGGGCAGCCGTTCAAAGCTCAGCGCTTGCGCTTGATACGCGGCGGTGAAGTCCGTCAGGGTGATGGCCTTGGGCACGTTTTCCGCGAACACGCCGGTTTCGCCCAGATAGGGCACCACGATGATTTGCCGCACCGAGGGCAGCGCCTCGGCCAGCGCCGCCATCTTGGTGCGGATGTCCACCGCCTTGCCGGCGTACCAATAACCGTCCGGGCAGAACAGCAGCTTGGGCTCGGTCTGGCCGAAGCGTTCCACCGCGCCGTCCGCGCCGAAGTCCGGCGAACAGCTGGTCCACACCGCGCCCAGGCTGTTGGCGGCCAGCATCGCGGCGATGGTTTCCGGCATATTGGGCATGAAGCCCGCCACGCGGTCGCCGGCCTGAATGCCGGCGCCGCGCATCGCTTGTTGCAGCAGCGACACCTGGGCGCGCAGCTCGCGCCAGCTCCAGCGCCGCTGCAGCTTGTCCTCGCCCCAGAACACCAGCGCGTCGCCGTCGTCGTCGCGGCGCAGCAGGTTTTCGGCATAGCTCAGCCGCGCCTCCGGGAAGAAGCGGGCGGCCAGCATATTGTCGCCGTCGCTCAGCGCGGTGGCGCCCTTGTCGCCGATCACGCCGCAGTAATCCCAGACCAAGGACCAGAAGCGCGCCGGGTCGGCCACGCTGGCGCGCCACAGTTCGGCGTAGCCGTTCAGTTTGCGGTCGTAGGACAGTTCGGCCAGCTTGGCGAAGGCGGTCAGGTGGGCGCCGGCCAGGCGGCCGGCGGAGGGGGTCCAGATGGGCGTGTCGGGGGTCATGCTTTCTCCTGATATTTTCTCCGCGCGCCGGCCCATGGACGGGCGGCGGCTTGTTATTGCTCCGGCCTGGCGCGGCGCTTGTCGCCGACGGCGTGCGCCAGCTTGGAGGCCGGCAGCTTGCCCAGCGCGCCGGCGATGAACCAGGCCGTGTCCACCAGCGCGGCCAGGTCGACGCCGGTGTCGAAGCCTTCGCCCTGCAGCAGATAGACCACGTCCTCGGTGGCGACGTTGCCGGAAGCTCCCTGAGCATAAGGGCAGCCGCCCAGACCGGCAACCGAAGAATCGAATGTCATCATTCCTGCGCGCAAACACGCATGAATATTGCTGATGGCCATGCCGTAAGTGTCGTGGAAGTGGCCGGCCAGCTGCGACATTGGCACAGTCTTGCTCACCGCTTCCAGCATCGCCAGCACGCTGGACGGCGTGCCCACGCCTATGGTGTCGCCCAGAGAAATCTCGTAGCAGCCCATGTCCAGCAGCCGCGCGGCCACCTCCGCCACCTTGGCCGGCGCGATGCGGCCCTCGTAGGGACAGCCCGCCACGCAGGACACATAGCCGCGCACCGGCACGCCGGCCGCCTGCGCGCGCGCCATCACCGGCGCGAAGCGCTGCAGGCTTTCGGCGATGCTGGCGTTGATATTGCGTTGGCTGAAGCTTTCGCTGGCGGCGCCGAACACGGCGATTTCGCGCGCGCCGGCCGCCAGCGCCGCGTCCAGTCCCTGCTCATTGGGCACCAGCACCGGGTGGGACACCGGCCCGGCTAGGTCCAGGCCGGCCAGCACCTCGGCGCTGCCGGCCATCTGCGGCACCCATTTGGGCGAGACGAAGGCGCCGGCTTCTATGGTGCGCAGGCCGCTGGCGGCCAGGCGGCGGATCAGCTCCAGCTTGACGGCGGTGCTCACCGGCTGTTTTTCGTTTTGCAGCCCGTCGCGCGGACCCACTTCCACTATCTTCACTTGCGGCACTTCGGCTCTCCGTTAGCGGCGGCGCGGCTGCACCGGGATGTAAATGTCCATCTGGCGTTGCGGCAGCCCCGGAGCGCAGCGGCCGTCGTAACGCTCGAAGGAGCCCAGCGGCGCTTGCTCCCATTGCTTGGAGGCCGGCAGCCAGTCTTGCATGATGTAGCGCCAGGCCGCCTGGATCGCCTGGCCGAACTCGGCGTCGCTGCCGGCCGGCTGGGTGGTGAACACCGCGCACTTGGTCGGCGGCGTGCTGAGCCGCGCGCAGCCGGGCGGCAGCGGCAAGGGCTGCGCGCACTCCATCCCTATCATATAGCCGAAGCGGCCGCTGTCCGGGTCGAAGTCGTGGATCAGCCCGTATTCCGCGGCGTCGGCGCGGCCCAGCGCCGCCAGCAGTGGCTGGCGCAGCGTGGCCGTGTATTCGCCCCAGAATTCGGGAATCTGGCGCAGATTGTCGCCGTTCTCCATCTGGGTGGCGATGCTGTAGCCGGCCAGATTCAGGCCGGGATGATTGATGATGATAGGGTCCATAGGTGTCACTCCGCTTCGAAGTCGACCAACTCGTCGCCGTCGTTGACCTGCTCGCCGGTGCCGAAATAGAAAGCCTTGACCACGCCGTCCGCCGGCGCGGGGATGGTGTGCTCCATCTTCATCGCCTCCAGGATCAGCAGCGGGTCGCCCTTGTTGAGTTTGACGCCGGTGGCGGCCAGCAGGGCGACGATGCGGCCCGGCATCGGCGCTTTCAAATGGGTTTCGCCGTGAACCTCCTCGGCGGCCACCGCCAGCGGGTCCAGCCACTGCGCTTCCAGCCGGCTGCCGGCGGCGAACAACACCCGTTGCGGGCCGCTGCGGGCGACGACGGCTTCGAGTTGTTGATCGCCCAGCCGCGCGCGCAGCGTTCCGCCGTCCAGGCGGCCGCTGGCGGAGAACAGCCTGCCGGCGGCGGCGATCTCGCAGCCGTCGCCCAGATGGCGCAGCGTTACCGGATAGTCCTGGCCGGCGATGTGGAACACGAGCTTGCGGCTGAGCGCGCCGTTGAGCCGCCAGCCGGCGGCCACCGGGAAGCCGCCGGGCGCGGCCAGCGCCTCGGCCAGCGCCAGCAGCGCCAATTGCTCCGCGTCCGGCGCGGCGGGCGGCGGCAGCAGCGCGTCGTGGTGACGGGCGATCAGGCCGGTGTCCACCTGGCCGCCGGCGAAGCTGGCGTGCTGGACGATGCGGCGCAGGAAGGGGATGTTGGTGGTGACGCCGGCCACCTGGTAATCGGCCAGCGCCGCGTCCAGCCTTTGCAGCGCCTGGCGGCGGTCCTCGCCCCAGACAATCAGCTTGGCGATCATCGGGTCGTAGAAGGGCGAGATGCTGTCGCCGGCGACGACGCCGGTGTCGATGCGCACGACGGCGGATTCCGCCGGCGCGCGCAGGTGGTAGAGGGTGCCGGTGGCGGGCAGGAAGCCCTTGTCCGGGTCTTCAGCGTAAATGCGCGCCTCGATGGCGTGGCCGCTGATGCTGAGCTGCTCCTGGGACAGCGGCAGCGGCTGGCCGCTGGCGACGGCCAATTGCCAGGCCACCAGGTCCTGGCCGGTGATCATCTCGGTGACGGGGTGCTCCACCTGCAGCCGGGTGTTCATTTCCATGAAGAAGAAGCGGCCGGGGCGGCCGTCGGCCAGCACTTCCATGATGAATTCCACGGTGCCGGCGCCGACATAGCCCACCGCGCGCGCGGCGGCGCAGGCGGCCGCGCCCATCGCTTCGCGGGTGGCCGGCGGCAAGTCCGGCGCCGGCGCTTCCTCCAGCACTTTCTGGTGGCGGCGCTGCACTGAGCAATCGCGCTCGAACAGATACACGCATTGGCCGTGACTGTCGGCGAACACCTGGATTTCCACATGGCGCGAGCGCGGCAGGTATTTCTCCACCAGCACCTTGTCGTCGCCGAAGCTGGCGCGCGCCTCGCGCTGGCAGGAGGCCAACGCCGCTTCGAAGTCCGCGGAGGCTTCCACGATGCGCATGCCCTTGCCGCCGCCGCCGGCGCTGGCCTTGATCAGCACCGGGTAGCCGATGGCGTCCGCCTGGCCGCGCAGGAAGTCCGGCTCCTGGTGCTCGCCGTGATAGCCGGGCACCAGCGGCACCCGGGCTTGCTCCATCAGCGCCTTGGCCGCGGATTTGCTGCCCATCGCGGCGATGGCGGAGGCGGGCGGGCCGATGAAGGCGATGCCGGCGGCCTCGCAGGCGGCGGCGAAGTCCTCGTTCTCGGACAGAAAGCCGTAGCCGGGGTGGATGGCTTGTGCGCCACTGCGGCGGGCGATGTCCAGGATCAAGTCCCCGCGCAGATAGGAATCTGCCGCCGGGGCCGGCCCCAGCCGGTAGGCCTCGTCGGCCAGCTTGACGAAGCGGGCGTCGGCGTCGGCGTCGGAATGGACGGCGACGGTGGCGATGCCGAGCGCGCGCGCGGTCTTGATCACCCTGCAGGCGATTTCACCGCGGTTGGCGATGAGTATTTTATTGAACATGGTGCTCTTTCATGGTCGGCCCCTCTCCCCCAGCCCCTCTCCCGCGAGGGGAGAGGGGAGTGATCAAGCGTTGTTGCCGTTTCAATAGCCGAATCTCGTTTGATTAAAGTCACTCGTCAACGTCGCCATCCAAAGCCTCTCTCCCGTGAGGGGGAGAGATCAAGCGTTGTTGCCGTTTCAACCGCCGAATCTCGTT
>NZ_JBMDIQ010000032.1:0-51871 GCF_057808735.1 Chromobacterium sp. FG89
AGTTGCTCCATCACCGGCGCGGCGGCGGGCTCGGGGCGTTCTCCTGCGCCATGGGAACAGGCGGGAGGGGGCATCGCGGGGGGAAAGGTGGAAAAGGTCATCACGGTCTCCATGTCAGCTTTGGAAACCTGCTCAGACGAGGCTGAGGCAGGCACGTGACAAGGTTGCAGGACCGGCTAACTCTACCAAAACCGGCAGCCCGAAGGCTCCCTGCCACGGCCCGCCCCGAATGGGTACGGCGTGGCAGCAGACGTAACGGCGCCAAAGCGGACCGTTGTGTCTGCGGGAGAGTTAAATGATGGGCCTGCAAACCCTGCGCCGTGTGATTGGGCACGACGCGGGACCAAGCCTAAACAGGCTGGTGAAGACCGTCAAGGGAGGACGCCGGCAGGAAACAGCGCGCGCGGGATAGCCGCAGGCAGGATCAGGGAGGGAGGTGTATGGATTGATCAATCCGCTGCATAAGCTCGGGACTGGCCTGCTTGCTGCACATAATGTAGCGCTTAAGCCCCTCGGGAATGTCCTTGAATGTCAAAATCGTCAACTTTGTTGAATCGATTTCTTTTTTCTGCAGCAGAAATTTGTAATCCTCGACATCGATCAGCATATAGTCGGCACGCTGAGAGACGATCATTTGAGCCAGTTCGCCCGGTGTCACCGTCGAATCCATCACGGCAGCGGCGGCATGATCAATCATCGCATCCAATTCTGTGCCGTAAGACACGCCGGAAACTTTGCCAAGCTTGAATTCATGGCTGGCGAACAGCGCTTTTAACGTGCCCAATTTCTGGATGTTTTTCGCGGATTTGACGTTCGCCAATATCAGGTGCGGCTTGTCTTGGTGAATGGCCGATGAAAACAAGGCAAAGGCCTCGCGCTCAGGGGTTTTATACCAGCCTGGGGAGCAAATCAATTTCTTATTGGCTTGAATATTACTGAGAATGCGTTTGGCAGGCACTTCCTCAAACTCCGCCGGCACAGCCGCGCGGTGTAAAATTTCAATGGTCCGCTCCAATAAAAAACCGGCCGGTTTTCCATTTTGGCTATAGCTGTAGGGCGGTTTGTCCCGATACTGCAGGGATAGAAGCTGCTCCGCCAAGCAGCATGGCGCGCCCCCCAGCAATAAGAGGGTAAAGAGCAGCCGCTTAGCCATGAGTCCTCCAGAGGCATTCCGTAATGCAAGCAAGCATGACGCCTTGTGTCGTTTGAGCATGGGGGGCATAAGAACGTGGGCCGTTAAGCGGGATGGGCAGCGCCTTTGTCACAGGGCTTAAGGTCGAATCTTGTGAAGATAAAGATTTAAAACCGCTGTGATGGATCCACTATAGGATTATTTTGACCTGATGGCGGATTGGCGCCGGAGCCGGGACGCAAAAAACCCGCCGATTCACACCGGCGGGTTTGGTCTGCGGCAACGTCGCTTACAGCGCGGCCAGCGCGGCGTCGTAGTTCGGCTCTTCGCCGATCTCGGCCACCAGCTCGCTGTGCAGCACCTTGTTGTCCTTGTCCAGCACCACCACCGCGCGGGCGGTCAGGCCGGCCAGCGGGCCGGAGGCCAGCTTGACGCCGTAGTCGGCGGCGAACTGCGGGTTGCGGAAGGTGGACAGGGTCACCACATTGTCGATGCCCTCGGCGCCGCAGAAGCGCTTCTGCGCAAACGGCAGGTCGGCGGAAACGCAGAGCACCACGGTGTCGGCCAGCTTGGCCGCGCGTTCGTTGAACTTGCGCACCGACATCGCGCAGGTCGGCGTGTCCACGCTCGGGAAAATGTTCAGCACCTTGTTCTTGCCGGCGTAGTTGTCCAGTTTGACTTCGGCCAGATCGGCGGAGGTCAGGGTCAGGGCCGGGGCTTGCTGGCCCTTGGCCGGCAGCGCGCCAGCCACTTCAACCGGATTGCCGCGCAGAGTAACGGTAGCCATGTGGGAATTCCTCATTTGGTTTCAGGGGGTGAATGCCTCCTAGTGTGCGGCAGCTTGGCTGAAATTCAACCCCTCCCAAAGTAGGGCCAAGCCGGTATTCAGACCCCGGGCCGGCTGCGCAGCCGCTCGGCACGGCCGCGCAGCCACTCCAGCGTCAGCAGCATCAGCACCGAAAACCCGATCAACAGCGTGGCCGCCGCGGCGATGGCGGGGCTGAGGTTTTCGCGTATGCCGCCGAACATCGCCCGCGGCAGCGTCGCCTGGCCCGGCCCGGCGACGAACAGCGTCACCACCACCTCGTCGAAGGAGGTGCCGAAGGCGAACAGCGCGCCGGAAATCACCCCCGGCGCGATCAGCGGCAACGTCACCTTGAAGAACACCCGCAGCGGCGACGCGCCCAGGCTGGCGGCGGCCCTCACCAGATTGCGGTTGAAGCCCTGCAGCGTGGCGCTGACGGTGATCACCACAAAGGGCACGCCCAGCGCCGCGTGCAGCAGCACCAGCGTCAGATAGCTGTTGTCCATGCCCAGGGGCGCGAAGAACAGATAGCCAGCCACGCCGACGATCACCACCGGCACCACCATGGGCGAGATCAACACCGCCATCAGCAGGCCCTTGCCGGGAAATTCGGCGCGGGTCAGACCGACGGCGGCCAGCGTGCCCAGCGTCATCGCCAGCACGGTGGCCAGCGGCGCGACGATCAGGCTGTTCTGCAAGGCGCGCATCCACTCCGCCGAGGAGAAGAACTCCTGATACCAGCGCAGGGAAAAGCCGCTGAGCGGATAGACCAGGAAGGCGCTGGCGTTGAAAGACAGCGGGATGATCACCAGCACCGGCAGCACCAGGAACAGCAGCGTCAGGCCGCCCAGCAGGCGGTGCAGGTAAAACCACAGCCGTTCTTCCGGCAAGGTGTGATGGCTTGGCATCGGTTTGGCTCTCCAGTATCGGTTGGGTCCAGGCGGCGGTTCAGCCCAGCCGCAGCCGTTCGCTGCCCACCAGCCGGTGGTAGACCGCGTACAGCAGCAAGGTGGCCGCCAACAGCAGGCCGCCCAGCGCGGTGGCCATGCCCCAGTTGATGGTGGTGTTGGTGTAGAAGGCGACGAAATAGCTGACCATCTGGTCGTTGGGGCTGCCCAGCAAGGCCGGGGTGATGTAATAGCCTATGGACAGGATGAACACCAGCAGGCAGCCGGCGCCCACCCCGGCCACGGTCTGCGGCGCGTACACCCGCCAGAAGCCGGCGAAGGGGTGGCAGCCCAGCGAGATCGCCGCGCGCAGATAGCTGGGAGAGATGCCCTTCATCACGCTGTAGATGGGCAGAATCATGAAGGGCAGCAGGATGTGCACCATGGCGATGTAGACGCCGACGCGGTTGAACACCAGCTGCAGCGGCTGCTCGATCAGGCCCAGGCTCAGCAAGGCGGCGTTGATCAGGCCGCCGGACTGCAGCAGCACGATCCAGGCGGCCACCCGCACCAGCACCGAGGTCCAGAACGGCAGCAGCACCATGATCATCAGCAGATTGCTGCGGCGCGTGGGCAGGCTGGCCAAGAGATAGGCCAGCGGATAGGCCAGCAGCAGGCACAGCGCGGTCACCACCAGGCTCATCCAGAACGTGCGGGCGAACACGCTCAGGTAAATGCCCTGATCCGGCATCGCGCGGCTGAGTTCGCCCAGGTCGTCGATGCGGTGATCCAGCGCCGCCAGCAGATAATACGGCGTGTAGGCGGACTGGTTGCGGCGTATCGCCAGCCAGTAGGCCGGGTCGCCCCAGCGTTCGTCCAGCTCGGTCAGCGCCTGCTTGAATGAGGCCGGCGCCGGCTCCAGCGGCAAGGCGCGCGAGGTCTTGCCCAGCAGGCTGCGGTAGCCGGGCACCTCCATGTTCAGCCGCTTGCCCAGATCGCCCAGCGTCTGGCGCTCGCCGGCCAGCCGCACATCGTCGACCAGCGCGCGGTAAGCCGCCTCCGGCGGCAGCGATTTGCCGTCCCAGGCCGCCAGCGCCCGCACCGTGCGCGGCAGCGAACCCGCCACTTCCGGGTTGTCCACGCTGCGCAACAGCAGCGCGCCGATGGGTACGATGAAAGTCAGCAGCAAGAACAGCAGCAGCGGCGACACCAGCGCCAGCGACTTGAGCTTGCCCAGCCGCTCCGCCCGGGCCAGCCGCGCCTTCAGAGGCCGCTCGTCCGGCGCGGACGCGCGGGAATGGGATACCGTGGAAGCCGTCATGGCCTTACTCCGTTATGGCCGCCGAAAGGCGGCCTCCGCTAAATGAAGGATGAGCGCCCTACTTCGCCGCCCAGGCGTTGAAACGCTGCTCTAGGTTCTCCGCGTGGTCGGCCCAGAACTCCAGATTGATCTTCAGCGCGTCCTTGATGTTCTGCGGCGCGGTCGGCAAATCCGGCAGCTCGTTCTTGTCCAGCAGCGGAATCGCCCGCTTGTTGCTGGGACCGTAGGCGATGTTCTGCGAATAAACCTTCTGGTTTTCCGGCTTGCTGGCGAAGGCGATGAACTGGTAAGCCTGGTCGCGCTTGGGCGTGCCCTTGGGAATCGACCAGTAATCGAAGTCGTAGAGATTGCCGTTCCACACCACTTTCAGATTCTTGCCCTCCTTGCGCGCCACCGCGATGCGGCCGTTGAAGGCGGAGCTCATCACCACATCGCCGGAGGCCAGGTACTGCGGCGGCTGCGCGCCGGCCTCCCACCACTGCAGATAGGGCTTGATCTGGTCCAGCTTCTTGAAGGCGCGGTCCACGCCGGCCGGCGTGCCCAGCGCCGGATAGACATCCTTGGCGGCCACGCCGTCGGCCAGCAGCGCAATCTCCAGCGTGCCCTTGGCGCCCTTGCGCAGGCCGCGCTTGCCGGGGAATTTCTTCAGGTCCCAGAAATCCTTCCAGCCGGCCGGCGCGGTCTTCAGCTTGTCGGCGTTGTAGGCCAGCGCGGTGGACCAGACGAAGATGCCGATGCCGCAGGGCTGGGCCGCGCCGGGCACGAAGTCGGCCTTATTGCCGATGCGCGCGTAATCCAGCCGCTCCAGCAGACCTTCGTCGCAGCCGCGCACCAGTTCCGGCGACTCCACTTCCAACACGTCCCAGGACACGCTCTTGGTGTCCACCATGGCCTTGAGCTTGGCCATTTCGCCGTTGTATTCGCCGCTGACCAGCTTGAGCCCGCTGCTCTTCTGGAAGGGCGCGTAATAAGCCTTGGCCTGGGCGTCCTTGTTGGCGCCGCCGTAGGAAATCACCGTCAAATCCTTGGCCGAAGCCGCGCCGGCCAAAGCCAGCGCGGCGCCCAGCAGCATGCATTTTTGTTTAAACGCCATCCTCATTCTCCTTGTTGACTGCATCGTGACGCCGGCCAGGCCGGCGTGGCTTTCAAAACCAACCATCAGCGCAGGGCCCAGGCATTGAAGCGCTGCTCCAGGCTTTCGCCGTGGTCGGCCCAAAACTCTATATCCACCTTCAAGGCATTCCTCATGTTCTGCGGCGCGGTGGGCAGCTCCGACACTTCCGCCTTGTCCAGCAGCGCCAAGGCTTTCTGATTGCTGGGTCCGTAGCTGATGTTCTGGGAATACACTTTCTGGTTTTCCGGCTTGCTGGCGAAGGCAATGAAGCGGTAAGCGGCGTCCTTGTTGGGCGAGCCCTTGGGAATGGCCCAGGAGTCGAAGTCGTACAGGCTGCCGTCCCAGACGATTTTCAGTTTCTTGCCCTCTTTCTGCGCCGCGGCGATGCGGCCGTTGTAGGCGGAACTCATCACCACGTCGCCGGAGGCCAGGTATTGCGGCGGTTGCGCGCCGGCTTCCCACCACTGGATATGCGGCTTGAGCTGGGCCAGCTTCTTGAAGGCGCGCTCCACGCCGGCCGGCGTGGCCAGCAGGCGATACACGTCCTTGGCCGGAACGCCGTCGGCCAGCAGAGCGATCTCCAAAGTGTATTTGGCGCCCTTGCGCATGCCGCGCTTGCCGGGATAACGCTTCACGTCCCAGAAATCGGCCCAGCCGCGCGGCGCGGTCTTGAGTTTGTCCGCGTTGTAAGCCAGCGCGGTGGACCAGACCAGGGTGCCGATGCCGCAGGCTTGGGCCGCGCCCGGCAGGAAATCCGCCTTATTGCCGATGCGCGCGTAATCCAGCCGCTCCAGCAGCCCTTCGTCACAGCCGCGCGCCAGCTCCGGCGATTCGACTTCCAGCACGTCCCAGGACACGCTCTTGGTGTCCACCATGGCCTTGAGCTTGGCCATTTCGCCGTTGTACTCGCCGGCCAGGATCTTGATGCCGGTGGCTTGCTGAAACGGCTGGTAATAGGCCTTGGTCTGCGCCGCCTTGCTGGCGCCGCCAAAGGAAATCACGGTCAGATCCCGGGCCTGGGCGGCGCCGGCCAATGCCAGCGCGGCGCCCAGCAGGATGAACCCTTGTCCAACTGCCATCCTCATTCTCCTTATTGGCTGCATCGTGACGCCGGCCAGGCCGGCGCGGCTTTCAAAACCGACCATCAACGCAGGGCCCAGGCATTGAAGCGCTGCTCCAGGCTTTCGCCGTGATCGGCCCAAAAGTTGGAATCCACCCGTACCGCGCTTTGCAGGTTTGCCGGCGCGGTGGGCAGTTCGAGTTGTCGCGCCGGCGCCAACAACGCCATCGCCTGGCGATTGATCGGGCCATAGGCCATCTGTCGCGAATACGCCGCCTGGGCTTCCGGCCGGCTGGCGAAAGCGATGAA
Source organism: Chromobacterium sp. FG89 (assembly GCF_057808735.1). Lineage (NCBI taxonomy): Bacteria > Pseudomonadati > Pseudomonadota > Betaproteobacteria > Neisseriales > Chromobacteriaceae > Chromobacterium > Chromobacterium sp. FG89. The sequence goes on from NZ_JBMDIQ010000032.1 coordinate 6,629, forward strand.
ACGCCTTGCCGCCGCGCCCTGTTGCGCGCCCTTGGGGATGGCCCAGTAGACAAAGTCATACAGGCTGCCGTCCCAAACTATCTTCAGATTCCGGCCCTCTTGCTGGGCCGAGGCGATGCGGCCGTTGTAGGCCGAGCTCATCGCCACATCGCCGGAGGCCAGGTATTGCGGCGGCTGCGCGCCGGCCTCCCACCACTGGATATAAGGTTTGAGCTGGGCCAGCTTCTTGAAGGCGCGCTCCACGCCGGCCGGCGTGGCCAGCAGGCGATACACGTCCTTGGCGGCAACGCCATCGGCCAGCAGAGCGATCTCCAAAGTGTATTTGGCGCTCTTGCGCATGCCGCGCTTGCCCGGGTAGCGCTTCACGTCCCAGAAATCGGCCCAGCCGCGCGGCGCGGTCTTCAGCTTGTCCGCGCTGTAAGCCAGCACATTGGACCAGACGAAGAGGCCGATGCCGCAGGGTTGCAGCGCGCCATCAACCACCTCTGCGCGCGCGCCGGCCAGCGCCGGGTCCAGCTTTTCGAACAAGCCTTCGTCGCAGCCCCGCGCCAGTTCCGGCGCTTCCACCTCCAGCACGTCCCAGGACACGCTCCGCGCCGCCACCATCGCCTTGACCTTGGCCATTTCGCCGTTGTACTCGCCGGCCAGCACCTTGATGCCGGTGGCGCGCTGGAAGGGCTGGTAATAGGCCTGAACCTGGGCCGCCTGGTTGGCGCCGCCGAATGACACGATGGTCAGCGCCTGCGCCTGACTGGCCGCCAGCGCGGCGCAAGCCAGAAGCAAGGATTTACCGTGTATCGCCATGACCCCTACCTCCTTTATGTCAACGCCGCTTGCCCGCTGGCCGGGCCGCGGCAGCCGCCCGTCCCGGTCAAAGTTTGTAGCCGGGATCGAGCCGGTCCAGCAGGCGCAGCAGCGCCGCCCAGGCCAGGTCGACGAACATATCGTCCTTCAGCTCCCGCTCGCCCACCTCGCGCTCCGGCTCGTTGAACTGGCGCTCGGTCCGCCGGCAAACCGCCACGGACGGCAGGCGCAAGGCTCCGGCCGCCTGCGCGCTCAGCTGGATGTCGCAGGCCTTCTCCAGGTAGTACATACGCAGGAAAGCCTGCTTGACCGTCTCCCCCACGGTCAGCAAGCCGTGGTTGCGCAGGATCAGCACCGGCTTGTCGCCCAGATCCCGCACCAGGCGCGCCTGCTCGTTGAGGTCCAGGGCGATGCCTTCGTAATCGTGGTACGCCGCCTTCCCGTAGAACTCCATCGACATCTGGTTCACCGGCAACAAGCCCTCCGCCAGCGCCGCCACCGCGCAGCCGGCCCGGGTATGGGTGTGCAGCACGCACTGGGCATCCGGTCTTGCCGAGTGGATGGAGCTGTGGATGACGAAGCCGGCCGGATTGACCAGGGCGTCGTTCTCGTCCAGCGCCCGGCCGTCGAGACCGATCTTGACCAGGCTGGACGCGGTGATTTCGTCGAACATCAGCCCGTAGGGGTTGATCAGGAAATGGTGTTCCGGCCCTGGCAAGCGCACCGAGATATGCGTCGAGATCAGATCGCTCATGCGAAAGTGCGCGATCAGCCGATAACAGGCCGCCAGTTCTCGACGTAGTTGCCGCTCCCCTTCCGACTCCACGGGCTGGGCGGCTTGCTGCGGGGCAGGGCTGAGCTTTGCTGAGCGTTCCATCATGACCTCGGTGTGTTGTGCATCCGCCCCCATCCGGGGGGCCAACTGGCGACGCCGGCGGGCGCCGCGGCAACCGCGCTTACTTGGACTTGGCCACCCAGGCGTTGAAGCGCTGCTCGAGCTCCTCGCTCCTGTCCACCCAAAACGCCGTGTCCTCGCTCAACGCCACCGCGAGATTCCGCGGCGAGGTCGGCAGATCCCGGCTCCTTGTCGCGTCCAGCATCTGGATCGCCTTGCGGTGGGTGACGCCATAATCGATGGTGTCGGCATAGACTTTCTGATTGGCCGGCTGCGTGGCGAAGCGGATGAACTTCAGCGCGTCGTCCTTGCGCGGGCTGCCCTTGGGAATCGCCCAGTAGTCGTAGTTGTAAACCGAGCCGTTCCAGACCGCCTTCAGGTTCTTGCCTTCCTTCCTCGCTTCGGAAATGCGGCCGTTATAGGCCGAGCTCATCACCACATCGCCCGAAACCAGAAACTGCGGCGGCTGGGAGCCGGCTTCCCACCACTGGATGTTCGGCCTGAGCTGGTCCAGCTTGCGGAAGGCCCGATCGACGCCCGCCGGCGTGGCCAGCACCTTGTAAACGTCCTTCGGGGCGACGCCGTCCGCCATCAGCGCGAACTCCAGATTGTCCTGCGCGCCCTTGCGCAGGCCGCGCTTGCCCGGGAAGGTCTTCACGTCCCAGAAATCCTTCCAGCCGGCCGGCGCCGTTTTCAGCTTGTCGGCGTTGTAGGCCAGGACGATGGACCAGACGTTCATGCCTATCCCGCAGCTTTGCACCGCGCCGGCGAGAAAATCCGCGGGCTTGCCGATCTTGCTGTAATCCAGCTTTTCGAACAGGCCTTCGTCGCAGCCGCGCGCCAGCGCCGCCGGCTCGACTTCGACCACATCCCACGACACGCTGCGGCTATCCACCATGGCCTTGATCTTGGCCATCTCGCCGTTGTATTCCGCCCCGATCACCTTGATGCCGGTCTCCCGCTGGAAGGGGCGGTAATACGCCTTGTCCTGGGCGGACTTTCCCGCGCCGCCGAACGAGATCACGGTCAGAGCGGCCGCCATGGCTTGGCCCGCGAAAGCCAAACCCAGGGCCGTGACGGCCAGCTTGATGCTTGCAGACATTCCAGGTCCTCCTGTGCAAAGGGAGCGGCGTCGCGCCTTGCTATTCGTGAACCAGCGGATCGAGCGCGCGCACATGCTCCACCTGCCAGCCCAGCGGCACCACGTCACCGACGGCGAGCGTGGCGTCCAGTTCGGCGATGGCTTGTTTGACGAAGAAGTTGGGCTTGCCGCACACCTCCATGCGCACGCGCACGTGGTCGCCCAGGTAGATGAATTCGGCCACCCGGCCGGAGAAGCGGTTGTCGCAGCGCTCGCTATGGCCGTTGAGCAGGATGCGTTCGGGGCGGATGGACAGCGACACCGGGCTGCCGGCCTCGCCCACCTTCACCGCCAGCGCCGTCACCCTTTCGCCGCGCTCCAGTTCCACCAGGCAGCGCTCGCCGTCCTGGCTCAGCAGGGTGCCTGGCAAGCGATTGTTCTCGCCGATGAAGTTGGCGACGAAGGCGTTGTCCGGCCGCTCGTAGAGCTGGGCCGGCGCGTCGATCTGCTGGATTTCGCCCTGATGGAACACCGCCACCCGGTCCGACATGGTCAACGCCTCGCCCTGATCGTGGGTGACGTAGACCACGGTGACGCCCAGCCGCTGATGCAGATGCTTGATCTCCATCTGCATGTGTTCGCGCAATTGCTTGTCCAGCGCGCCCAGCGGTTCGTCCATCAGCACCAGCTGCGGTTCGAACACCAGCGCGCGCGCCAGCGCCACCCGCTGCTGCTGGCCGCCCGACATCTGGCCCGGATAGCGGCCGGCGAAGGCGTCCAGCTGCACCATGGCCAGCGCCCGCTTCACCTTGTCCTGGATGTCCGCCTTGGACACCCCGCGCACCGACAGCGGGAAGGCCAGGTTTTCCGCCACCGTCATGTGCGGGAACAAGGCGTAGTTCTGGAACACCATGCCGATGTTGCGCTTGTGCGGCGGCACCCGGTTGAGGGAGCGGCCGGCCAGTTGGATCTCGCCGCCGGTGGGGGTTTCGAAACCGGCCAGCATCATCAGGCTGGTGGTCTTGCCGGAGCCGGACGGCCCCAGCAGGGTGAGGAATTCGCCGCGGCGGATGTCCAGGTTCAGGTTTTTGACGATGAGGTTTTCGCCGTCATAGCTTTTCTGGACGTTGAGGAAGCGGACAAGCACATCGCTGGCTGCGGACATGGCGGCGACACCTGAAAGTGAATGCGTACGCCAACCATGCTAGGGAGCGCGGCGCGCGCCCGCCATCGGCGGGCGGCGGATTTTGCCGTCGGGATAAACGGCGCGCGCTGTAGGGAAATTCTTAGTGCGCCGCAGCAGCCAAGCGCGTTAAAACAGCTGATGCTCGATCGCGTAGCGCACCAAATCCGCCAGCGACTGCGCGCGCAGCTTCTGCATCAGCCTGACCTTGTGGGTGCTGACGGTTTTGGCGCTGATCGCCAGCAGCTGCGCCACCTCGTTGACGTTGGCCCCCTGCGCCAGGCGCTGGAACACCTGGAACTCGCGCTCGGACAACTGGGCGTGCGGCGGCCGCTCGTCGCTGAGATTGACTTCGAACACCAGCCGGTCCGCCAGTTGCGGGTCGATGTAGCGGCCGCCGCCGGCCACCTTGCGGATCGCGGTCAGCAGCAGCGCCGGATCGCTGTCCTTGGTGGCGTAGCCGGCGGCGCCGGCCTTGAGCGCACGCGCCGCCATCTGCACCTCGTCGTGCATGGACAGCACCAGGATGGCCGGCGGCTGCGCCAGCGCCCGCAAGCGCGGGATCACGTCCAGGCCGCTCAGGCCCGGCATGGAAATATCCAGCAGCAGCACATCGCAGGCGGCGGCGCGCAAGGCGTCGAACACCGCGGCGCCGTGGGCGGCTTCGCCGACCACTTGCAAATCGTCGGCCAGGCCGATCAACTGCTTGATGCCTTCGCGCACGATGGTGTGGTCTTCCGCCACAATCACTCGAATCATGTCTTCTCCTCCCCTTCATCCGGCCGCAAGGGCAGCCGGGCCGTCAAACTGCAGCCCTGTCCCGGCGCGCTGGCCACGTCCAGGCCGCCGCCGAACATCAGCAGGCGCTCGCGCATGCCCACCAGGCCGTAGGAACTGCCCGCTTCCCCCGGCCGCCGCTCGAAGCCTTTGCCGTCGTCGATAATGCTCAGCACCAGTTCTCCCGGCAAGGCCTGCAAGTGCAGCGTCACCGTGTGAGCCTCGGCGTGGCGCATCACATTGGTCAGCGCCTCCTGCAATACCCGGAACAGGCCCACCGCCTTGGCGTCGTCCAGGCGCAGCGGCGTGTCCGGCACCAGCACCAGACAGGGTATGCCGCTGCGGGCCTCGAAGCGGCGCGCCTGCCATTCCACCGCCGAGGCCAGGCCCGCGTCCAGGATGGGCGGCCGCAGCGCGGTGGCCACGTCGCGGACCAGGGCGAAGGTCTGGGCGATCAGCTTCTTGATGCTGGCCAGCCGCTCCGCCGCCGCGCCCTCCGGCCGCCCCAGGCTCAGTTCCAGCATCGAGGTTTCCAGCTTGAGCACGGTCAGCACCTGGCCCAGCTCGTCGTGCACCTCGCGCGCGATATGGGCTTTTTCCTCCTCGCGCACCGTTTCGAGGTGGGCGGCCAGATCGCGCAGCATGGCGCGCGACGCGCTCAGCTCCAGTTCATTGCGCTTGCCGGCGCTGATATCCCACAGGATGCCATCCCACACCATGCCCGTCGCGCCGTGGCGGCGGGCGCTGGCGCGCAGATCGGCCCAGCGCTCCGCGCCGTCCCGGGTCAGAATCCGGCCCTGCCAGCTCCAGTCGCGCTGCTCGCGCCAGGCCGCCCGCCAGCTGTCGCGCAGCGCCGCGGCGTCCTCAGGGTGCGCCAGCGCTTGCAAGCCCTCCGGCCGCGCCAGCAAGTCCGCGGCCGGGTAGCCGGTCAGCGCCAGGCTGGCCTCGCTGACGAAGGCCAGCCGCGGGTCTTCCGCCGCGTCGGCGCGCTCCAGCCGGAACACCAGGCCCGGCACATTGCCGGCAATGCCCTTGAAACGCGCCTCGCTCTCCCGCAGGGCGGCGCGCGCCTGCCGCTTTTCGGTGACGTCGTGCATAAAGGCCACCAGGTAGTCGGCGCCGCCGAAGCGCAGAAAACTGAGCGAGACGTCCAGCGGCAGGCTGCCGCCGTCGGCGCGCAGGCTATCGGTTTCAAACTGCAGCAGGCCCCGGCTCCGCGCCCGGCCCCACAAGTCCAGCCAGCCGTCCATGTCCAAGCCCGGCTGGAAGCGAGACAGCGGCTGCCCCACCGCCTCCGCCTCCGCGCACCCCAGCATCGCCAGCGCGGCCTGATTGGCGTAACGCAGCCGGCCTTCCCAGTTCAGCCACAGAATGCCCACCGTGCTGTGATCCACCGAGAACTGGGTCAGCCGCAAGGCCTCGGCACCGGCTTCCCGCTGGGCCAGCGCCTGCCGCGCCGCCGCCAGCGCTTGCCGCGACTGCCGCTGCTGCCGGCCCTGCCACAACAAAGCGCCGGCCAAGAGCAGGATGAGCAGCAGCGAGACCTGGCTCAGCCTGCGCCAAAACGGCAGGCTATCGGCCAGCGGCGTCGGCTCCGCCTGCACCCAGCGCGTGTAGAGATGGCCGCGCTGCGAGGCCGGCAGCGCGCTCAAGGCCCGGTCCAGCAGCATCGCCAGCTGCGGCCAGTCCTGCCGCGACGCCACCCGCAGCAGCCGGGTGGCGCCGCTGTCGCCCACCGCGCGCAAGTGCGAGAATTCCGGCTCGCGCAGCAGCTGGTTCAGCTGCGCCTCGTCCACCACCGCGTAATCCGCCCGCTGCTGCTGCACCTGCTGCAGCGCGTTGCGGTCCGAGCCGGCCGGCAAGCGCCGCAAGGCCGGATAATTGGCGGTCAGAAAGGCCGCCGCCGCGCCCGGTTCGAGCACCGCCACCCGCGCGCTGTCCGGCAGCTGTTCCAGTTCCAGCGCCGCCGCCGGCTCGCCGCGCCCGACCAGTTTGTAGGGGATGCGCAGGAAGGGGCCGGAAAACAGCCAGTAACGCAAGCCGGCCGGGGTTTGTTCCAGGCCGGGCGCGACATCCACCCGCCCCGCCCGCGCCGCCGCGCTCAACTGCGTCTTGTTCGGATAGAAGGTCCAGGCCAGTTTGAGGCCCAATTCGGCGGCCAGCCGGTTCATCAGTTCCACATGCGCGCCGCTCAGCGCCTGCCGGCGCGCGTCCAGCACCGCGTACGGCGCTTGCGGCACCACGCCCACCCGCAGCACCGGGTGCCGGCTCAGCCAGTCCCGCTCCGCCGTCGACAGGCTCAGCGCCCAGCTCGCCGGCGCCAGCCATAGCGCCGCCCATCCCGCCATCCACAATAAGGCTCTCAATGCGTCTCTCCGGCGCGCCGGACGGCGCGCATGCCACCATACTGTGGCAGCGCGGCGACGCTGTCTAAAAAATCAAACACAAAGCGGGAAAGTCTGTGGCAAGCGGCGCAGGCGACGGGCCTGGCGGGACGGCGACGGGAGGATTGAGAACGCGGGCAGACGCGGCGACGGCCCGGAGAATGGTCCCAGGCTTCGAAAATGCGCCGCCGCCGGCCGGAAAACGCGAATTGCTCTGCATCGCCGGCGGCGACATCAGTATACTGTGACGCTATTCGAAAAATTGTCGAAAATACTAAGCAGAGGCCGACAAGGGCACGCCACCGAGGTTACAGGCATGGATATTGGATTACGCGTCAAACAAGTGCGCGAGCACTTCGCGCTGTCTCAACGCGAGCTGGCGAAACGGGCCGGCATGGCCAACGCCACCATCTCGCTGATAGAACAGAACCGGGTCAGCCCGTCCATCAGTTCGCTATTGAAGCTGATTCAGGGTTTCCCCATGACGCTGACCGAATTCCTGACCTTTGGCGAACCGCCGCCCAGCGACCCTTACACCTTCCGCCGCGAACAACAGCCGGATCTGGGCCGAGACGGCCTGAAGCTGCTGATCATCGGCGCGTCCAATCCCAATCGCCAGATGCGCATGCTGCGCGAGCTGTATTCGCCGGGCGCGGACACCGGCAAGGAAATGATCACCCATCCGGAAGGCGAGGAGTGCGGCGTAGTGGTGCGCGGCAGCGTGGAGCTGACCGTGGACGGCCACATCAGCATCCTCTCCGCCGGGGACGGCTATTACTTCCCCAGCACCCTGCCGCACAAATTCCGCAATATCGGGCCGGACGAGGCGGAGATCATCAGCGCCAACACCCCGGCCAACTTCTGATAATCCGTTTACGATCCGCTGTGCGTCGAGGACGCCTTACACGGTGAGTACCGCTTTGAAATGCCCATCTACCGTATGGCCATTCCGCGTTCTCGGCCGCTTTCGCCTTGTATCGCCTTGGCTCGCGAGATCGTAAACAGGCTCTAAGGCCGGGTCAGGCCCGGCCCATCCCCGCCAAAGCCTGCCGCCCCAGCCGCTGCGGCAGCAGGCTGCCGGCCACCATGCCGACAATGCTGAAGCCCAGGCCCACCAGCTGCGGCGGCCAGAACGGATCCGCCGGGCCGAACCAGTCCAGCGCCAGCCAGCTGCCCAGACCCAGCGCAATGGCCAGCAAGGCGCCCTGCGGCGTGGAGCGCTTCCAGAACAGACCGGCGAACAGCGGCGCCACCGCCGACACCAGCGTCACCTTGTAGGCGTTGCCCACCATCTCGTAGATGGTGGCGTCGGACAAGAGCGCGAACACCGTGGTGACGATGGCCAGGCCCACCACGGTCAGCCGCATCGCCAGCAGGAACTGGCGGTCCGACATCACCGGGATGAAACGGCTGAGCACGTTCTCGGTAAAGGTCACCGACGGCGCCAGCAAGGTGCCGGACGCGGTGGACATGATGGCGGACAGCAGCGCGCCGAAGAACATCACCTGCGCGAACAGCGGCGTGCGCTCCAGGATCAGGCTGGGCAGAATCATCTGCGCGTCCTGCTGCATCCAGCGGCTCACCATGGTCGGATCGATCAGCGTGGCGGCGAAGCCGATGAAGATGGGCAGCATGCAGAAGGTCAGATACAGGCCGCCGCCGACGATGGACGCGCGCGCGGCGACGTTCTCGTTCTTGGCCGACATCACCCGCTGGAAGATATCCTGCTGCGGAATGGAGCCCAACATCATGGTCAGCAAGGCGCCGACGAAGCCGACCACGTCCTTGGGCGCCATGCTGGGAATCATGGTGAACTTGTCCTGCGCCGCCGCGTGCTGCAACACCTTGACCGGGCCGCCGGCCATGTCGCCGATCAACCAGGTCAGATAAAGCAGGCCGGCGACGATCACCGTCATCTGGAAAAAGTCGGTCAGCGCCACCGACCACATGCCGCCGAACAGCGTGTACACCAGCACGATGCCCGCGCCCAGCAACATGCCGGCGTTGGCGCTGATCGCGCCCTGGGACAGCACGTTGAACACCACGCCCAGCGCGGTCAGCTGCGCCGCCACCCAGCCCAGGTAGGAGGCGATGATGCACAGCGACACGAACAGCTCCACATTGCGGCCGAAGCGCTGCTTGTAGAAGTCGCCTATGGTCAGCAGATTGAGCCGGTACAGCGGCCGCGCGAACAACAGGCCCACCAGCACCAAACACATCGAGGAGCCGAACGGGTCTTCGACGATGCCGGCGAAGCCCTTGTCGATGAAGGTGGCCGGAATGCCCAGCACCGCCTCCGAGCCGAACCAGGTGGCGAACACCATGGCGGTGACGATGGGAAACGGCAGGCTGCGGCCGGCCACGGCGAAATCGCGGGCGTTGCGCACCCGGGTGGCGGCGTAGAGGCCGATGCCCACGGACAGCAGCAGATAGACGACGACGAAGCCAATCAACATGGGAAGGATATTCCTCTTCTTCTGGCGGCGCGCGCACGCGCCAAAACGGCGGCCCAAAAGCAAGAGGCCGGCGGGGGTGCCTGACACCCCGCCAGCCTCTCTCAATTCCTGAAAACCCTGATATCTTGCCTTTGCCATCAAGGGTTTGGGGGGCGATGATAACGCAGCTTTTTCCCGCTGTGTACCCATCGCCGGGCAGTTTTTTCACACCCGCCCCAATTTGCCCGAATGTCATTGCCGGCGCGCCGCCGCCCGCCGGTATTTTCCGCCGCCCGCCCGTCGGCCAAGCCGGATTTCCGCGCCCGTTTTCAGCGGGCCGGACGGCCGGCGCTCAGTCCCCCCAGTCCTCGATGAACAGCGCCTCTTGCTCCACCTTGCACTGCTTCTCCTGCATCTCCATCGCCAGGCCGTGCAGCAAGGGCGGCAGGCCGCCGCCCATCAGGCGCGCCAGCTGCGCCTGCTCCGCCTCGCTCAAGGGCTGGGCGCCGTTGGCCAGGGTCAGTTGCTCCGGCTGCATCCGCCACGGCGACCACGGCCGTCCGGCCTGCTCCGCCACCTGGCCGGCGGCCATGGCGACGGCGATGCCGGACGGGGCCAGGTCGCAGGCGATCTGCACCGGCACCCGCAGCAGAGTCAATAAATGGCGCACCGCCTCGCGCCAGCGCTGATGCGGCTGGCCCGGCACCCAGATGGTCAGCACCGGCAGCGCCTGCTGGCTCAGCGTCTGAAACACGCTGAGATTCTCCACGATGCGCACGCTGCGGATCGCGCCCTCCACCGCGCTCACGCTCATCAAGGCCTCCGGCCCCAGCGCCACGCCTTGTTGCAGCAAGGCGGCGGACAGCAGGCACTGCTGCCCGGCCCACAGGCCCAGCGGCCCGGACAGGAAGACGTGCGGGGTGTGACGGGCGATGCCGCAGGCTTCCAGATCGATGCCGAATTCCGCCAGCCATTGCCGGTCCGCCGCGCCGAAGGCTTTGCTGCGTCCCAGCGCGCGCTGCGAAAACTGGCGCTCGGTGCCCCAGCAGCCGTCCAGCAGCCATTGGTCCAGCGCCTGGGCCAGCTTCAGCCGGCGCTCCAGCGTGGAGGATTGCAGATGCGGGCTCAGGCTTTCCGCCAAGCCCAACAGCAGCGGATGGCGCGGCTGCCAGCCGCGCCACAGCTCCACCACCTCGGTCTGGGGCCGCGCGTCGGCCATGCCCAGCAAATGGCGCAGGCCGTACATGTCCAGCCATTGCACCCAGAACGGTTCCAGCTGGCTGAGGCGCAGGCCGGTTTCGGCGTGCAGCTCCACCTCGCACCAGCCGGCCTCCAAGAGCCGGCGCAGCAGGTTCGCCGCCAGGGCGTGACTGTCCGCCAGCGCGAGCAGGCTGCTCCAACGCATGCGATTGCGGCGCGATTTGAGCCAGCCGTCCACCAGTTCCTGCTCCTCCTGGCTCAGCAACAGCGGCTGCGGCGCGGCCTGCGGCGTCAGCAGCAGATTATGGCCGCGCGCGCCCAGCGGGGTGCGGCGAACGGAATCGGGATCGATCTGGGACAGCCAATGCGACATAGCGGGCGACTCGGTGAAAAGGCGGATGAGGAATAGACCATTTTTCCGCCAGAAATTCAATGCCGCGCCGCGTATCGGGAGCCGGCCCTCAAGCCGCTTGCCAGGCGATCACCCGGTCCCGGCCGCCGGCCTTGGCCTGGTACAAGGCCTGATCCGCCCGGTGAAAAGCCTGCTGCAGCCCGCCGTTCCCCACTTGGCAAACGCCGGCGCTGACCGTCACCTGGCCATGGGAAAAAGGCGCGGCGCGCACCTGCTGGCGGAAACACTCCAGCCGCGCCTGCCCCGCCGCGTCGCTGCGCGCCGCCAGCAGCACGCCGAACTCCTCGCCGCCGATGCGGCCGTAAATCTGATCGTGGAAGGTTTCGGCCAGCAAGGCGCTGACATCGCGTATCGTCTGATCCCCCACCGCGTGGCCGTGGGTGTCGTTGATGCACTTGAACAGATCGATATCGATGATGGCCAGATAGAAGGCGATGTCCTCGTGCCCCAGCGCGTATTCCGCCTGTTGCAAAAAGGAGCGCCGGTTGGGCAGGCTGCTCAGCGAATCGTAAAAGGCCTGCCGCCGCAGCTTGTTCAGCAGCAGGTGGTTGCTGCGCAGGGTTTGCACCACCTGCACATGCACCAAGACCATGCCGCCGATGATGAGGGCCAGAAAGCCGAAGCCGTAAATCGTCTGTTCGCCGCCCAAACGCAGAAACACCCGCGCCGGGTCGAACACCAGCAGCAGCAGCCCCCAGAAGCTCAAGGTGTGCCATACGCTGGACATGCTGATCGACATCACCAGCGCGGACACGCCCAGCGTCGGCAACAACAGGAATTCGCCGTAGCCGCCGGCATCCAGCGCGCGCTTCATCGCCAGGCAATAGCCAATGGCGAACAAGACCTGCCACAACAGCAGGGAACGGCCGCGCCGCGCCCAGATCTGCAGCAGGATCAGGCCGCCCAGACCCAGGCCCACCACCAGAAACAGCCATCCCGGCACCATGCCGCCGTACAGGCGGCGCACCAGCAGAAAGCCCAGCGCGGCCAACACCCCCACCCCCTGAAAGCCCAGGCTGCGCCATTGGAAGGCGTCGATCAGATAAGCGTCGAAATCTTGTTCCAGCGGCCGCACCGGCGCAGGTATCGTCATCGCATCATGCTCCCGCCCACACGCGTCTGACATCGCGTCTTGCTGTGGTATAGGCGCCTGGACCGCCCCCATGCAATCCTCTCCGGGGCCGGCTGGCCCCCCGCTCTCCCGGAGGCTATAATCGCCGCCTTCGACACCGCGCGGCTCCGGCCGCGCGCTTTGCTTTTTGTCTTCCATGGATTGGCCCGCACCCGATGTCCGCAGTCTGTCGCCGGCAGGACGCCATTGTCCTGCGCCCGATGCAAGTTCAAGATTTTCCCGCCGTGCTGCAAGTTCAGCAACACTGCTATCCGCCGTCGCTGATCGAGAGCCGGGACGCGCTGGCCTCGCGCCACCGCCTGTCGCCGGACACCTGTTGGGTGGCGGAGCGTCCCGGCCAGCTGCTGGGCTATGTGTTTGCCCATCCCTGGACCGCCGGCCGGCCGCCCAGCCTCAACCGCCCGCTGGAGAGGCTGCCGGACGCGGTGGACACCCTGTTCATCCACGATCTGGCGCTGCATCCGGACGCGCGCGGCCACGGCCTGGGGCCGCGGCTGGTGCAAACCGTGCTGGGCCAGGGCCGGCGGCGCGGGCTGCGCCAGGCGCGGCTGGTGGCGGTTCAGGGCGCCGCGCGCTATTGGAAACGCTTTGGCTATCAGCCCTGCGCGCGCGACGATTACACCCGCCGGGCTTACGGCGAAGACGCGGTCGGCATGCGGCGCTCCTTGTGAACGCAGGGTGAACGCGGGCCGCGTCGGCGCGCCAAAACGCCTATGCTGCAAGGAAGATTTGGCCAGCCCCATGGCCAAGCTATGATAGAATCGCGCGCAACGTATTCAATTCCTTATGAAAATACTCATAGTCGCCCTTTGCGCGGCATGGCTCGCCGCCCCGGCCCTGGCCGGCCGTTTGCTGCCGATGGAACTGAAGGCCGGCACGGTCCGCGCCGCTAACGACGCCACCATCGAGTTCGTCAAGAAAGACCGCTCCTTGCTGGAAAGTCTGCTCGGCATCTTCATCCGCTCCGAGCGCCAATTCCCGTTGGCGCCCGGTCTGCGCATCTTCGACGAGAACAACCGCTTCCTGCTGCGCGGCCAACTGGACAATCTGGAAGGCCGGCCGGTGGGGGTCACCTTCAATATGCAAGGCCAGATCAACCGGATCTGGGTGCTGCGCCCCGAGGAAGTGGACTTGCTGAAGCAAAGGGAAGCCGAAGCGGCCGCCCAGCCGTCCCAATAAACTCAGCCGCTCGCGGCGCGCTTGTCGGGTCCGGCCCGGCGGCGAACTGAAACACGCTGGAATCTAGCTGCAATGAAAAAGGTATACATCAAGACGTTCGGCTGCCAAATGAACGAGTACGACTCGGACAAAATGGCCGACGTGCTGTCCGACTCCGAAGGCATGATCAAGACGGACAAGCCGGAAGAAGCCGACATCATCCTGTTCAACACCTGTAGCGTGCGCGAAAAGGCGCAGGAAAAAGTGTTTTCGGACCTGGGCCGCATCCGTCCGCTGAAAGAGGCCAAGCCCGATCTGATCATCGGCGTCGGCGGCTGCGTGGCGTCGCAGGAAGGCGAAACCATCGTCAAGCGCGCGCCTTACGTCGACGTGGTGTTCGGCCCGCAAACCCTGCACCGACTGCCGGACCTGATCAAATCGCGCCAATCCAGCGGCAACTCCCAGGTGGATATCTCCTTCCCGGAAATCGAGAAGTTCGACCACATCCCGCCGGCCAAGGTGGAGGGCGGCGCGGCTTACGTGTCCATCATGGAAGGCTGTTCCAAGTATTGCTCCTTCTGCGTGGTGCCCTACACCCGCGGCGAGGAAGTCAGCCGCCCCTTCGACGACGTGCTGACCGAAATCGCCGGTCTGGCCGTCCAGGGCGTCAAGGAAATCACCCTGCTGGGCCAGAACGTCAACGCCTATCGCGGCATGATGGCCGACGGCGAAATCGCCGACTTCGCGCTGCTGCTGGAATACGTGCACGAAGTGCCGGGCGTGGAGCGCATCCGCTTCACCACCAGCCACCCGCGCGAATTCAGCCAGCGCATCATCGATTGCTACGGCAAGCTGCCCAAGCTGGTGTCCCATCTGCACCTGCCGGTGCAAAGCGGCGCCGACCGCGTGCTGGCCGCGATGAAACGCGGCTACACCGGCCTGGAGTACAAATCCATCATCCGCAAGCTGCGCGCGCTGCGGCCGGATCTGTGCCTGTCGTCCGATTTCATCGTCGGCTTCCCCGGCGAGACCGAGGCCGACTTCGAACAGACGCTGAAGCTGGTCAAGGACATGGAAGTCGACTTCAGCTACGTGTTCATCTACAGCCCGCGTCCGGGCACGCCGGCGTCCAATCTGCCGGACGACACCCCGCACGCGGAGAAAGTGCGCCGGCTGGAAGCCCTGAACGAGGTGATCGAGGCCAAGGGCTTCGCCATCAACCAGGCGATGGTGGGCACGGTGCAACGCGTGCTGGTGGAAAGCGTGTCCAAGAAGGATGCCGCCATGCTGGCGGCGCGCACCGCCAACAACCGCGTGGTCAACTTCGCCGGCCACCCGCGCCTGCTCAATCAGATGATCGATCTGCGCATCACCGAAGCCCGCCCCCACTCGCTGGTGGGCGAGGCGCTGATCGCGGAAACCGCCTGAGCATGACGCCCGTCCGCCATTTTTTCGCGCCGGCCGCCGCGGGCCGGCGTATGCTTGGCGCTTTCCCTTCACGCTGACGCCGCCATGTTCATTGTTTCGCTAAGCTACATCGCCCCGCTGTCCGACATCGACGCACAGCTGGAAGCGCACGTCGCCTGGCTGCGGCAGGGTTACGCCGCCGGCCTGCTGCTGGCCTCCGGCCGCAAGACGCCGCGCACCGGCGGCGTGATCCTGGCGCGCGGCGAACGCGCCGAGCTGGAAGCGCTGCTGGCGCGCGACCCCTTCGCCGTCGCCGGCCTCGCCCGCTACGAAATCACCGAGTTCCACGCCAGCATGAGCGCGCCGGAACTGGATTGTCTGCGGAACATTTAATGAGCGCCGCAGCCCTAACCCTTGTCCATCGGCCGTCCCGCCCCGCGGCGGGCCGCCGACAACGACCCAGACTACGAGCCGCATGACTACATCGCACGCCGAACCCCTGAGCTTCAACCCTGTCGACAATGAACGGCTGGCCCGCCTGTGCGGCCCGCTGGACGAAAACCTGAAACAGATAGAAACCGGCCTGGACGTGACGGTGCAGCGCCGCGGCGAAAGTTTCCGCGTCCAGGGCGAACAAGCCAAGACCGCGGTGGAGGCGCTGACCCGGCTCTATCTGCTGGCGGAAAAACAGGAGCTGTCGATAGACGACGTGCAACTGTGCCTGGTGGAACTGCGCCGCCACGCGCCCCACGGCGCCGCGGCCGCGACCGACGACGAAGACGCGCCGGTGCTGGTGACCCGCCGCGGCGATCTGCGCGGCCGCACGCCGCGCCAGAGCCGCTACATCAAGGCCATCCAGCAGCACGACATCACCTTCGGCATCGGCCCGGCCGGCACCGGCAAGACCTATCTGGCGGTGGGCTGCGCGGTGGACGCGATGGAGCGCGACGCGGTCAAGCGCATCGTGCTGGTGCGCCCGGCGGTGGAGGCCGGCGAGAAGCTGGGCTTCCTGCCCGGCGACCTGGCGCAGAAAGTGGACCCGTATCTGCGGCCGCTGTACGACGCGCTGTACGATCTGATGGGTTTCGACCGCGTGACCCGGCTGTTCGAGAAGAACCTGATCGAGATCGCGCCGCTGGCCTATATGCGCGGCCGCACGCTGAACAACGCCTTCATCATTCTGGACGAGGCGCAGAACACCACGCCGGAGCAGATGAAAATGTTCCTGACCCGCATCGGCTTCGGCTCCAAGGCGGTGATCACCGGCGACGTGACCCAGATCGATCTGGCCCGCCATCAGAAAAGCGGCCTGGTCGAAGTGGAACGCATCCTGGACAAGGTCCGCGGCATCCATTTCCACCATTTCCAGAGCGACGACGTGGTGCGCCACCCGCTGGTGCAGAAAATCGTCGACGCCTACGACCAATACCAAAGCAAGCAAGATGAAAAGAGCCAAGCGTAACCCGCTGCTGGCGCGGCTGGCCGCGCGCCTGGAACTGAGCCTGGACGTGCGCAGTCAAACCGCCGCGCTGCCGCGGCCCGCCGATCTGCGCCGCTGGAGCCAGGCGGCGCTGCAAGCCGGCGTCAAACAGGCCCAGGTCAGCATCCTGATCGTGGATGCCGACGAAGGCCGCCAAATGAACCATGACTACCGCGGCAAGGACTACGCCACCAATGTGCTGAGCTTCGCCCTCAACGAGGGCGAGCCGGTGCCCGGCCTGCCCTTGATCGGCGATCTGGTGCTGTGCGCGCCGGTGGTGGAAAAAGAGGCGGCCGAGCAAAACAAGCCGCTGCAAGCGCATTACGCCCACCTGTTGGTGCACGGCATGCTGCACCTGCAAGGCTTTGACCACGAACAAGACGACGAAGCCGAAACCATGGAGGCGCTTGAAACCGTCATCATGCAGAGGCTAGGATATCCCGACCCTTATCGAGAGGAGCAGTTCTAAGAAATGGAAGACCCCAGTAAACCGCGGCCGACTTGGCTGGAACGCCTGTCCACCATGTTGCTGCGCGAGCCGGAAGATCGCGAAGAGTTGATCGAGCTCTTGCACAACGCCTTCGAGCGCAATCTGCTGGACGCGGAAGCGCTCGGCATGATCGAGGGCGTGCTGGAAGTCAGCGAGCTGACCGTGCGCGACGTGATGATTCCGCGCAGCCAGATGAACGTGATCAGCTGCGACGACCCGATCACCCGCTTCCTGCCGATGGTGATCGACTCCGGACACTCGCGTTTTCCGGTGATAGGCGACAGCAAGGACGACGTGCTGGGCATTCTGTTGGCCAAGGAACTGTTGCGCTATTTCCACGCGCCGGCCAGCTTCGACTTGAAGGCGGTGCTGCGCCCGGCGGTGTTCGTGCCGGAGTCCAAACCGCTGAACGTGCTGCTGCGCGATTTCCGCGCCACCCACAATCACATGGCGGTGGTGGTGGACGAATACGGCGGCGTGTCCGGCCTGGTGACCATCGAGGACGTGATCGAGCAGATCGTCGGCGACATCGAGGACGAATACGACACCGAGGACGACGAGGAAGACATCCTGCCGGTGCGCGGCCATCAGCGCTACCGGGTCAAGGCGCTGACCGAGATCGAGGACTTCAATCATTACTTTGAAACCGATTTCGAAGACGACGACGTCGACACCGTCGGCGGCCTGGTGATCTCGCTGACCGGCCACCTGCCCAAGCGCGGCGAGGCGGTGGAAGCCGCCGGCCTGCGCTTCACCGTGCTGCGCGCCGACAACCGCCGCGTCGACACCCTGCTGGTGGAGCGGATTCAGGCCGGGGAAACCAGCGAGGTCTGAGAAGCGGCGCGCCTTCCGCTTCGCGGCGGAGGCCTGGCTTGAGCACGGCTGAGAAACGCCCATGCGCCGCCTGCGCATTGCGCTTTCCCAGCCGTTTCGGCCTTGTCTCGCCCACGCTCGCAAGAGCGTGAACAGACGCTGAACGCCGCTGCCGGAAGCCGGCGGCCGGATTGGGCTTGGAGCCCGCGCCGCCCGCTCCTAAGATGAAGATCAGCTATTTGACAATCCGTCGGCCGGCTTTTGCCGGCCGGCTTCGCCTGATGCCTACCATGCGCACTTTACTGGTCCTGCTGGCAGCCGCCTTGGCTGGCAGCCTCACACTGTTCGCCTTCGCCCCCTATCGGCTATTCTGGATCATGCCGCTGTCTTTGGCGGCGCTGGCCGACCTGACTCAACGCCACCCGCAGCGCGCGTTCTGGATCGGCTATGTCTGGGGTCTGGCCGCCTACACCAGCAACTTCAACTGGATCTACAACAGCCTGCACGACGTGGCCGGCCTGCCGGCCTGGATCGCCCTGCCGCTGGTGCTCTTGCTGCCGGCCTATCTGGCGCTCTACCCGGGCCTCGCGATGTGGCTGAGCGCCCGCGTCACCGCCAAGCCGTGGCAGCGCTGGCTGCTGGCCTTCCCGGCGCTGTGGGAACTGGGGGAATGGCTGCGCGGCTGGGTGCTGACCGGCTTCCCCTGGGCCGCCGCCGGCTACTCGCAGATCACGGAAAGCCCGCTGGCCGGCTATACGCCGCTGGGCGGCTCCCACCTGGTCACCTACCTGGTGGCGCTGTCCGCCGGCGCGCTGGCCTTGATGGTCCACAGCGGCTGGAAGATGCGCGCCGGCCTGCTGGTCGCCGCGCTGGCGGTGTGGGGCAACGGTTTCTGGCTCAAGAGCGTGGAATGGACCCAGCCGCAGGGCAAGCCGATCAGCGTGGCGCTGGCCCAGGGCAATATCGCTCAGGAACTGAAATGGTCGCCGGAAAACCTGGAAGAATCGCTGCGCGTGTATTACCAGCAAGTGGCCACCACCCGCGCCGACCTGATGCTGCTGCCGGAAACCGCGCTGCCGCTCTTCCTCGACGACCTGCCGTCCGGCTATCTGAGCATGATGGAAGGCCAGGCCCAACGCGCCGGCATGGCGCTGGCCACCGGCGTGCCACGCCGCACCAACGACGGCCGCGGTTATTTGAACGCGGTGGTGGCGCTGACCACGCCGGGCCGGCCCTTCTTCGCCAAAGACCATCTGGTGCCCTTTGGCGAGTTCATCCCGGTGCCCGGCCTGATCGGCTGGATCTACCAGTTCATGAATATGCCGATGTCCGGCTTCAGCAGCGGCGGCGCCAATCAGCCGCCGCTGGCGCTGGCCGGCGAGAAGATCGCCTTCAACGTCTGCTACGAGGACAGCTTCGGCGAAGAGCTGACAGGCCCGGCCTCCCAGGCCAGCATCATGGCCAACGTCAGCAATCTGGCCTGGTTCGGCAAGAGCGTGGCGATGAGCCAGCACCTGCAGCTGTCCCAGGCCCGCGCGATGGAAAACGGCCGCTACATGCTGCGCGCCACCAATAACGGCATGACCGCCATCATCCGCCCGGACGGCGAAATCGCCGCGGTGGCCGCGCCCTACACCCGCCAGGTGCTGCAGGGCTTCGCCCAGGGCCGCCTGGGGCTGACGCCCTATATGCGCCACGGCAATATGCCGGTCTTGATAGGCTGCGCGGCGCTGCTGCTGCTGGCCATGCTGCTGGGCCGCAAACACCGGCCCTGAGCCTTGTAGCCCTCACACCGCAAACGCGCGATGTTTCCACACAGGAACATCGCGCGTTTTGACATTCGGCCCCGGATTCCCGATCATCATTCGCCGGCGACGCGAAACCGGTCCCGTACCGGACACACACCAAGAAACGACGCGCCGCCTCTACAAGGGAAACACCATGAACGAGAGAAAACTGGAAGCCGGGATCGTCACCAACTTTTCCGAGCGCATGAGCTACGGCGGCTATCTATGCCTGGACGAGCTGCTGGCCTGTCAGAAACCGCTGTCCAACCCGCCGCATCACGACGAGTTGCTGTTCGTGATCCAGCATCAGACATCGGAATTGTGGATGAAGCTGATGCTGCACGAGCTGCAGGCCGCGGTGCGCTTCGTCCAGCAGGACACGCTGGGCCCCAGCTTCAAATGCCTGGCGCGGGTCAAGCAGATCCAGCGTCTGCTGTTCGAGCAATGGGCGGTGCTGGAAACGCTGACGCCGTCGGAGTACATGGAATTCCGCGACGTGCTGGGCAATTCCTCCGGCTTCCAGTCGCATCAATACCGCTCCATCGAATTCCTGCTGGGCAACAAGAACCAGGCGATGCTGAACGTGTTCGCCCATGAAGCGGACAAACACGCTTCGCTGAAGGCCATCCTGGATGCGCCCAGCCTGTACGACGAATTCCTGCGCCATCTGGCGCGGCGCGGCCTGCCGGTGCCGGCCTCCAGCCTGGAACGCGACTGGTCGCAGCCCTATCAGCGCAACCCGGAACTGATCCCGCTGTTCAAATTGATCTACGACCAGCCCCAGCAGCACTGGGAAGCCTATGAGATGGCGGAAAAACTGGTGGACGTGGAGGAATACTTCCACCTGTGGCGCTTCCGGCACATGAAAACGGTGGAGCGGGTGATCGGCTTCAAGCAGGGCACCGGCGGCTCCAGCGGCGTGCGCTTCCTCAAGCAGGCGCTGGAGCTGACTTTCTTCCCGGAGTTGCTGGACGTGCGCACCGAGATCGGCCGCTAAGAACCTGCTTACGATCGGCTGCGCGTCGTGACGCGTTGCACGGTGAGTACCGCTTCGAAACGCTCATGCAGTAAACCTGCATTCGGCGTTCTCAGCGGTTTTCACCTTGTCTCGCTCTCGCCCGCGAGATTTCGAATCGGCTCTAAGACCGCCTAGCGCGCCGCCGGCTCAACAGCGGAAGCGCGACACCAGCCCGCGCAGATTGCCGGCCAGCTGGTTCATGTCCGCCAGCGCCGCCGAAGCGGTGGACGCCGCCTGCGCGTTCTTGCTGGAGCTCATTGCGATCTGTTCGACGTACTGGGCGATGTCCTGGCTGGCGGTGCCCTGCTCCTTCAGCGCGTGGGAAATATCGTTGACCACGCCCAGCACCCCGCCGGCGCTCTGACGGATCTCGCCCACCGCCTCGCCGCCCTGCTCGGCCAGTTCCAGGCCGTTCTTGGCGCGCCGCACCGCCTCTTCCATCGAACCGTGAGACTGGGTGGAGCTTTGTTGGATCTCGGCGATCATGCCGGCGATCTCCTCGGTGGCCTGGGCGGTGCGTTCGGACAGCTTGCGCACCTCGTCCGCCACCACGGCGAAGCCGCGGCCCTGCTCGCCGGCGCGCGCCGCCTCGATCGCCGCGTTCAACGCCAGAAGATTGGTCTGATCGGCGATGTCCTTGATCACCTGCATGATGCCGGAGATCACTTGCGCCTTGTCCACCAGCTCGTTGATGGTGCCGGCGGCCAATTCCACCGATTCATTGATGCGGCGCATTTCCGCCACCGCGCGCGAAATCACCTCGCTGCCCTGCTGCGACGATTCGCCGGATTGCTCGGACAGATTGCGGGCGTCCTGAGCGCGGTCGGAAATATGGTTGATGCTGACGGTCAGTTCTTCGATTGACGCCGCCATCGAGGTGGCCGCCTCGCTTTGCTTCTCCGAACCGTTGGCCACTTCGCTGGCGTGGCTGCTGACGTCGGCGCTCATCTCCGACACCCGGCTGGCCGCGGCGGCGATGTCGCCCACCAGTTGCCGCAACTGCCCCTGCATGCCGGCCACATTGGCCAGCAGGCTGTCGCGGTCGCCGGCTTTGACCGGCACGTCCATATCCAGCTGTCCGGCGGCGATGCGTTTGACGATGTCCACGGTGACCGCCGGCTCGCCGCCCAGTTGGCCCAGCACGCTGCGCATGATGTAGCCGCCGAGACCGGCCAGCAGCAGCAGGATCACGCCGACTTCCAGCGCCAGGTTGAACAGCGATTTGTGATAGGCGGCAGCCACATCGTCCAGATAGATGCCGGTGCCCAGCACCCAGCCCCAGCCGGGCGAGGTCATCAAATAGGAGATCTTGGGCTGCGGCGCGTCGAAGCCCGGCTTGTCCCAGACATAAGCGGCATAACCCTTGCCGCCGCCGGCGCTCAGCGCCTGGTCGAACAACTGGCCCATGTCCTGGCCGCTGCCCTCCTTAACCCCGTGCAGATTCTTGCCGATCAAGGCCGGCTTCACGCCGTGGGCGACATAGGTCAGGCCCTTGTCGAAGGCGAAGAAATACTCGCGCTCGTCGTAACGCATGCTGCTCAGTGCCGCCGCCGCCAGTTGCTTGGCCTGCGGCTCGCTCATCTTGCCGTCCGCCGCCATCTTCTCGTAGGACGTCACCAAGGCCGCCGCCGATTCCACCAGATTGCGCGTCTTGTCCTTGCGGTCCAGCAACATGGTGTCCCGCTCGCGCATCACCGACAACACGCCTATCGCCGTCACCAGCAGGGCCATCGCCACCAAAAGCAGCAGCAAACGGCCGCGCAGGCTCATTGTTGTTTTATTCATTTCCATCTCCCCACACCTTGTTAGCTTATTCTAGACAGCGCTGATCGCTCTTTTTATGCGATTAATCCCAGTTTGATACATTTCGATGAAAAATATCAACAGCATAAAAAAAACCCGGATCGCTCCGGGTTTCAACTGAACGCGAGCACGCGTCCAGAGTCGTCATTCCATCCTTACTTCATCGTCGGCATCACGAATTCGGCGGTCATCTTGGCCGGCCAGCGGCTGGTCACCGTCTTCATCCGGGTATAGAAGCGCACGCCTTCCGGGCCGTGCATATGATGGTCGCCGAACAGCGAGGCTTTCCAGCCGCCAAAGCTGTGGAATGCCATCGGTACCGGGATCGGCACATTGATGCCCACCATGCCCACCTGGATGCGGTGGCTGAATTCGCGCGCGGCGCCGCCGGAGCGGGTGAAGATGCTGGTGCCGTTGGCGAAGGGATGGGCGTTGATCAGGCTGACCGCGCTGTCGAAGTCCGGCACCCGCACCACCGCCAGCACCGGCCCGAAGATTTCCTCCTTGTAGATGGTCATCTCCGGCGTCACATGGTCGAACAGGCAGCCGCCCAGGAAAAATCCGTCCTCGTGACCGGGATGGCGGTAGCCGCGGCCGTCCACCACCAGCTGCGCGCCTTCGGCCACGCCCTGATCGACATAGCCCGTCACCTTGTCCAAGTGCTGGCGCGTCACCAGCGGCCCCATTTCCGCCACCGCGTCGTCGCCCACGCCTATCTTCAGATTGCGCGCGCGCTCGGCCAGCCGCTCCACCAGCGCGTCGCCGATGTCGCCCACCGCCAGCACCACCGAGATCGCCATGCAACGCTCGCCGGCCGAGCCGTAAGCGGCCCCGATCAAGGCCTCCACCGCGCCGTCCAGATCCGCGTCCGGCATCACCACCAGGTGGTTCTTGGCGCCGCCCAGCGCCTGCACCCGCTTGCCGTGGCGCGCGCCGGTTTCGTAGATGTACTGAGCAATCGGCGTGGAGCCGACGAAGCTGAGCGCGGCGATGTCGGGATGGGCGAGCAAGGCGTCCACCGCCTGCTTGTCGCCGTGCACCACGCTGAACACGCCGGCCGGCAGGCCGGCCTGCTGCAACAGATCGGCCAGCAGCAGCGCGGCGGACGGGTCGCGCTCGGACGGCTTGAGAATGAAGCAGTTGCCGCAGGCCAAGGCCACCGGGAACATCCACAGCGGCACCATGGCCGGGAAGTTGAACGGGGTGATGCCGGCCACCACGCCCAGCGGCTGACGCATGGAATGGCTGTCGATGCCGCCGCCCACCTGTTCGGTGAACTCGCCCTTCAGCAGCTGCGGAATGCCGCAGGCGAACTCCACCACTTCCAGGCCGCGGGCGACTTCGCCGATGGCGTCGGACACCACCTTGCCGTGCTCGCTGGAAATCAGCGCCGCCAAGCGCTGCTGATTCTGCTCCAGCAGCTCCTTGAACTTGAACATCACCCGCGCCCGTTTCAGCGGCGAGGTTTCCGCCCAGGCCGGAAAGGCCTTGCGCGCCGCCGCCACCGCGGCCTGCACCTCGTCCGGGCTCGCCAGCGGCACGCGGGCGGCGACGCTGCCCAGCGCCGGGTTGTAGACATCGCCAAAGCGGCCGCTCCGGCCTTCGCAGCGTTCGCCGCCGATGTAATGAGGAATGGTTTGCATCTTATGTTCCGATTCGAATGAGTTGAGTATTCGGCGCCGCGCTTACTCGCAGGCGCGCAAGGCGGAGGCGATGGTGTCGAACAGCCGGTCGATCTCGTGCTTTTCGATGATCAAGGGCGGCGACACCGCCAGGATGTCGCCGGTAAAGCGCACCAGCACGCCTTGTTCCCAGCACTTGAGGAAGACGTCGAAACCGCGCTGCCCGGCCGCGCCGGGGCGGCTGTCCATTTCGATGCCGGCCACCAGGCCCAGGTTGCGGATGTCCTTGACGTAGGGCTGGCCGCGCAAGGCGTGCGCGCGCTCCTCGAAATAAGCGGACAGCCCGGCGGCGCGCTCGAACAACTGCTCCTCGCGGTACAGGTCCAGCGAGGCGATCGCCGCGGCGCAGGCCAGCGGATGGGCGGAATAGGTGTAGCCGTGGGGGAACTCGATCATGCGCTCGCCGGCGGCGGCCATGAAGGCGTCGTGGATCTCCGGCTTCACCAGCAGCGCGCCCATAGGCACCACGCCGTTGGTCAGGCCCTTGGCGCAGGTGATGATGTCCGGCAGCACGCCGAACTTGTTGGCCGCCCAATCCGCGCCCAGGCGTCCGAAGCCGGTGATCACCTCGTCGAAGATCAGCAGGATGCCGTAGCGGTCGCAGATTTCGCGCAGGCGCCGCAAATAGCCCTTGGGCGGGATCAGCACGCCGGTGGAGCCGGCCATCGGCTCGACGATGACGGCGGCGATGGTGGACGGGTCGTGCAGGGTCAGAATACGCGCTTCCAGTTCGTCGGCGAACTCGGCGCCGTGCTCCGGCTCGCCGCGGCTGAAGGCGTTGCGCGCCAGATCATGGGTGCTGCGCAAATGGTCCACCGCCGGCAGGGACACCGGAAAGTGTTTGCGGTTGCCGGCCATGCCGCCCACCGAGACGCCGCCGAAGTTGACGCCGTGATAGCCGCGCTCGCGGCCGATCAGCTTGACGCGGGCGGCGTCGCCACGCACGCGGTGATAGGCCA
Source organism: Chromobacterium sp. FG89 (assembly GCF_057808735.1). Lineage (NCBI taxonomy): Bacteria > Pseudomonadati > Pseudomonadota > Betaproteobacteria > Neisseriales > Chromobacteriaceae > Chromobacterium > Chromobacterium sp. FG89. Next base: position 31,529 of record NZ_JBMDIQ010000032.1, read on the forward strand.
CCGCCATCTTCAGCGCGGTGTCCACCGCCTCCGAGCCGGAGCCGACGAAGAAGGCCTTGCTCAAGCCCTTGGGCGCCATCGCCACCAGCTTGTCGGCGGCCTCGAAGGCCTTGGGGTGCGCCATCTGGAACGGCGGCGCGTAATCCAGCGTCGCCACCTGGCGCTGCACCGCCTCGACGATGGGCTTGCGGTTGTGGCCGGCGGTCACGCACCACAGGCCGGCGCTGCCGTCCAGGATCTGGCGGCCTTGGTCGTCGGTGTAATACATGCCGTCGGCGCTCACCAGCATGCGCGGAGCGCTCTTGAACTGGCGGTTGGCGGTGAAGGGCATCCAGAACGCGTCCATCTGCGGCTGATTCATCGTTGTCTCCCCTGGCTCTCGGCCGAATGATGACAACTAATCTAGCGGCTGCACCAATACAATTACAGGTACAGTTTGCGCGGATTTGCCCAACCCCGTACCGGCCAAATCGCCAATACAGTCCAAGACCATGAAAAAACCCGGCCGCAGCCGGGTTTTCTGTGTCGCGTCAGCTCGCTTAAACGCGGAAGCTGGAGAACAACTGGCGCATGTCCTTGGCCGCCTGCGACAAATCGTTCAAGGTGTCGTGCACGGTCTGCAGAGCGCCGTCGCTGTCGACGATGCGGCCGTTGATCTGCTCGGTGCTCTGCGCGATCAAGGTGGTGGCCTTGTGCTGCTCGCTGGTGGACAAGGTGATCTCGTTCATCTTGGCCATCACTTCCTGCATCGCCTGCTGGATCTGCTCGATGCGCTGCACCGCGCTGTCGGTCAGTTCCACGCCGTCGTCCACCGAGCTGACGGTGCGCTGCATATTGGTCACCGCCTGGCTGGTTTCCTCGCGGATGGTGCTGACCATGCTGGAAATCTCCACCGTGGCCTGGCCGGTGCGCTCGGCCAGTTTGCGCACTTCGTCCGCCACCACCGCGAAGCCGCGGCCCATTTCGCCGGCGCGCGCCGCTTCGATCGCCGCGTTCAAGGCCAAGAGGTTGGTCTGATCGGCGATATCCTTGATCACATTGGTGATGCCGCTGATTTGCTGCGAGCGTTGATCCAGCGACACCAACATGCCGGACAAGCCCTTCACCGCCTCCACCGTGCTGTTCATCTCGCGGGAGATGCGCTGCATTTCGTCGGCGCTTTCGCTGGACACGGTGCCGGTGTGGTTGACCAGCGAATCCGCCTCGCGCGCGGCGTCGGCGATATGGGAGATGCTGACGGTGATTTCCTCCAGCGTCGCGGCGTTGGAGCTGGACACGTCGGAAATCTGCCGGGAATCGCGCGCCACCTGATCCACCGTGGTGGCCACGCTCTGCACGCCGTTGGTGACGTTTTCCGCCTCGGTGCGCACCGCCACGAACATGCTTTGCAAGCGATGGATGAAGCTGTTGAACGCGGTCGCGGTTTCGGCGATCTCATCCTGGCCCTGCACCTCGATGCGGCGGGTCAAATCGCCCTCGCCCTTAGAGATCTCCAGCATCGCGTTGCGCAAGCGGCCCAGGCCGGCCAACATCTTGCTCAGCATCACGCTGGCCACCGGGATCAGCACCACCACGCACAGCGCGCCCAGGCCCACCACGGTCAGCAGCAGTTTTTCCAGCGGCTCGCTGACCACGGACTTGTCTATCATCACGCCCAGCAGCCAGTTGGTGCCCTCCACCGGGTCCACCTGCACCAGCTTGGTTTCGCCATTGACTTCGATCTCCTCCATCGCGCTGCTGGTGGACAACTGCACCAGCTTCTCGCCGGTCAGCGCCGGCACTTTCTCCGCCAGAGGCTTCAGCGTCAGCGTGGTGTCCGGATGGGCGATCACCTTGCCGGCCTTGTCCACCAGGAAGGCGTAGCCGTTGCCGCGCAGCTTGGCGGACAGCACGGTTTTGACCAAGTCGTCGATGAAGATGTCGCCGCCCACCACCGCTTTCAGCGTGGAGCCGTCGAACACCGGCGACACGAAGGTCACCACCAGTTTCTTGGTGTCGAAATCGACATAGGGATCGGACACCCCCGGCTTGCCGCTGGCCTGCGCCTGCTGATACCAGGGCCGCGCCACCGGGTCGTAGCCCGCCGGCTGCGGCTTGAAGTCGGAACGGATCATCTTGTGATCGGCGGTGCCGATATAGGTCATGTCGTAGCCGCCGGCCTGGCTCAGGCGCGCCAGCATTGGCATGGGCTCGGGCGTGCCCACCACCGGATTGCCGGCGATCACCACCTTGACCTTGCTGCCGTACCAATCCTTGACCAGGTTGGCGTAGCCGCGCGAGGTGCTGGACAACTCGTTATCCACGCCCTGGACAATCTCGTTGCGCATCTGGGTGTAGACCAGGGTCGTAATGATGGCGCCCAGCAGAACCAGCAGCACCGCAATGAATACAATCAACTTTACACGCAAAGAGCGCATTTCCGTCCTCCATCCCCAATTCGACTTGGCTTGCCGCGATTGCTTGTCAATTCACGACAAAGCGCTGTTATGATCATTCTCGATGCCGGTAGGCTCTGTTCTTGTCTTAGCCGTTTCGCCTGCAAAGCTCAACAAAAAACATACAGATTGGCGGCTGCAACATGCCATCCGGCTTATGACGAGATATTTATCACAAGCTGTTCTCAACGGACAGGCCCAATATCAATGATGCTCAATTAACGCGCAATGGCCAGCCTGAATCTTATGCCCGCGGAAGGCATTACCCTGGTGGAAAATATAGTCAATTCAGCTATTTCCGCCATTCAATGCGGTCAGTGGCGCAAAGGCGCAAAAATCCCATCTATTCGCAGAATGGCCGGGGAGCTGGGCGTCAGTCCCTTCACCGTGGTCGAGGCCTACGATAGGCTGGTGACCTTGGGCTATCTGGCGGCGCGGCCGGGCTCCGGCTTTTACGTGGAGGGAAGGCGGGAAAGCCGGCCGCCCGATCTGCCCGCCGCACCGCGCGTCTGGCCGGTGGACGAATACTGGCTGCTGCGCAAGATTTACCAGCAGGACGCCAACACCCTGTTCGCGGGCTGCGGCTGGCTGCCCTCGCACTGGTACGACGCCGAGGCCCAGCAAAAAGCGCTGCGGCAGCTGGCCCGCGACGCCGTCGCCGCGCCCGGCTACGGCGATCCCAAGGGCTTTCTGCCCTTGCGCGAGCATTTGGCGGACCGGCTGGCCGAGCGCGGCATCCCCGCCCGAGCCGACGACATCGCGCTGACCCAGGGCGCCAGCCGCGCGCTGGACATGGCCGCCTGCGCGCTGCTGCAGGCCGGGGACACCGTGCTGGTGGACGATCCCGGCTATTGCAATCTGCTGTCCTGCCTGGCGTTTCGCGAGTTCAAGCTGGTGCCGGTGCCCTGGACCGAGCACGGCCCCGACTTGGAACAACTGCGCGCGCTGCTGCTCCAGCATCGGCCGCGCGCCTTCTTCACCAATCCCTGGCTGCAAAACCCCACCGGCGCCAGCTACTCGCCGTCGGTCGCCCACCAGGTGCTGCGCCTGGCCGAGGAGCACGATTTCCTGATCGTGGAGGACAATGTGTCCGCGGACTTCGCCGGCGGCCGCCAACCCGCGCTGGCGGCGCTGGACGGCCTCAAACGCGTGCTCTACATCGACAGCTTCTCCAAATCGCTGTCGCCGGGACTGCGCGTCGGCTATCTATGCGGCCCGTCCGATCTGCTCGAACGCATCGTCCATTACAAGATGATGTCCGGGCTGACCTCGCCGGAATTAAACGAGAGGCTGGCGCTGGAACTGGTGTCCGAGGGCCGCTACCGCCGCCAGCTGGAACGGCTGCGCGCGCGCTTGTCCGAGGCTCAGGCCCAATGCCAGCAGCTGTTTCTGGAACACGGCTGGCAGTTGTTCGCGCGGCCGTCCAACGGCCTGTTCCTGCTGGCGCGCCCGCCCGGGGAGCGGGACGCCAGACGCTTGGCCGAGCAGGCCCAGCAACACAAAATCCTGCTCGCGCCCGGCCATCTGTTCCGCGCCTACGGCATGCCCTCGGATTGGCTGCGCTTCAACGTCGCTTTCAGCCAGGATCGTAGGCTGTGGGATTTTCTGAGTTGCCCGCCGCAGTGATACCATGCCCTGACCACAGCTTAGCGGAGCCCTCCATGCAACTTGTCGAAATGTTCGTCCATCCGTTGAAATCCTGTCGCGGCCTGTCCTACAGCCGCGCCTTCGCCGCCAAGCAGGGCTTGCTGCACGACCGCGAATGGCTGCTGGCCGGCGACAACGGCCGCTTCTTCACCGCCCGCTCCCACCCGCAGCTGGTGCGCGTGGAGGTGGACCTGATTCCCGGCGGCGCCCTGTTCAAATTTCCGGGCAAGGCGCCGGTGCTGGCGATGAGCACCCAATACCAGCAAGAAGCGCCGGCTACGGTATGGAAGGACAACTTCGCCGCCTATCACGGCGACGCCGCCGTCGATCTCTGGTTCAGCGAGGTGTTGGGCGAGCCCTGCCAGTTGCTGTGGCTGGGCATGCGCTCCAATCGCCGGCTGAAGGACAGCGAGCACGCGATGTCCTTCGCCGACGGCTACCCCTATCTGCTGGTGAACCAGGCCTCGCTGGACGCGCTCAACGACGAGCTTGACCAGCCGGTATCGCTGCGCCACTTCCGCCCCAATCTGGTGGTCAGCGGCGATTACGCCTGGGAAGAGGACGATTGGAAGGTGGTCCAGATCGGCGAGGTGGTGTTCGACGTCGCCAAGCCCTGCTCGCGCTGCGTGCTGACCACGGTGGATCCGGATACCGGGATCAAATCGCCGGAACAACAGCCGCTGCGCACCCTGGTCAGCATTCGCACCTTGCCGGAAGGCGTCTGCTTCGGCGTCAACCTGGTGCCGCGCAATGAAGGCTTGCTGGAATTGGGCGCCGAGTTCAGCGTGCTGGAAACCCGCTACGAGTTCTGATTTTCCGACGCCGGTCCGCCGGCGTTTTTACCGCCTTATGCTGAATAGATTAATGAATCTGCAAGACCTACTCGATCAAATCCACGGCGAAGTCCTCGCCTATTACGGCCAGGGCCGCGTCGCCGATTACATCCCGGCGCTGGCCGAAGTGCCGCCCCGCCAGTTCGGCATGGCCGTCACCACTCTGGACGGCCGGCACTACCGCTGCGGAGACGCCGCCGTCCCCTTCTCCATCCAGAGCATTTCCAAGGCCTTCATGCTGGCGCTGACGCTGGAGGCGGACGGCGACGCCCTGTGGAGCCATGTCGGCAAGGAGCCGTCCGGCAACCCGTTCAACTCGCTGGTGCAGCTGGAGTACGAGGACGGCGTGCCGCGCAATCCCTTCATCAACGCAGGCGCCCTCGTGGTGACCGACCGCGCCGTCAGCCATTTTGAAGACGCCCACGGCGCGCTGCTGGCCCGCCTGCGGCAAGAGTCCGGCAACGCCACCTTGTGCGGCAACGCCCGCGTCGCCGAATCCGAACGCGCCCACGGCCACCGCAACGCGGCGCTGGCCCACTTCATGAAAAGCTACGACAACCTCGACAACGAGGTGGAGACCGTGCTGCAGCAATACTTCAACAGCTGCAGCATCGCGATGAACTGCGTGGAACTGGCCAATGCCGGGCTCTTTCTCGCCAACCACGGCATTACCCGCGACGGCCGGCAATCGCTGAGCCGCAGCCAGGCCAAGCAGATCAACGCGGTGATGCTGACCTGCGGCACTTACGACGCCGCCGGCGAATTCGCCTACCGCGTGGGCCTGCCGGTGAAAAGCGGGGTCGGCGGCGGCATGCTCGCCATCATCCCCGGCAAGATGAGCATCGCCGTATGGAGCCCTGAACTGGACGGCAAGGGCAACTCGGTGCTGGGCCTGGAAGCGCTGGATCGCTTCACCACGCGTACCGGCTTATCGATTTTTTAAGCGCGCGCCTTTATAAAAGCCCACAAAGAAAAACCCGCTCTAGGCGGGTCTTTTCTTTTACGGCAATGAAAAAAGCCAGGCTTGCGCCTGGCTTTTTCCTCAACTTCGTCGATTACTCGGCGGAGTTGTCTTCAACCGCTACGGCATCTTCCGGACGGTCCACCAGCTCAACCAGAGCCATCGGGGCGTTGTCGCCCTTGCGGAAACCGTACTTCAGGATACGCACATAGCCGCCGTTGCGGGCGGAGAAGCGCGGGCCGAGCACGTCGAAGAGTTTAACCACGATATCGCGGTCACGAGTGCGGTCAAACGCCAGACGACGGTTGGCGAGAGACGGCTTTTTGCCGAGCGTGATCAACGGCTCGGCCACACGACGCAGTTCCTTGGCTTTCGGCAGCGTGGTCACGATCACTTCGTGCTTCAGCAGCGAGTTGGCCATGTTACGCAGCATCGCCAGACGATGGCTGGTCGTGCGGTTCAGTTTACGATTACTGTAACGATGACGCATTGTTAATGTCCTTTTATCTCAAACCTTACGGCTTTTCGAGGCCAGCAGGCGGCCAGTTCTCGAGTTTCATCCCGAGAGTCAGGCCTTTGGAAGCGAGAACTTCCTTGATCTCGTTCAGCGACTTGCGGCCGAGGTTCGGAGTCTTCAGAAGCTCGGTTTCAGTACGCTGGATCAGATCGCCGATGTAATAAATGTTCTCAGCTTTCAGGCAGTTGGCCGAACGAACCGTCAGTTCAAGATCGTCTACCGGACGCAGCAGGATCGGATCGATCGGCGGCGCCTTTTCAACGACTTCTTCAACCGCTGTGCCTTGGAGATCGGCAAAGATCGACAGTTGATCCATCAGAATACGGGCAGCATTGCGCACTGCCTGTTCCGGCTCGATTACGCCGTTGGTCTCGATATCGAGCACCAGGCGGTCGAGGTCGGTACGCTGCTCAACACGGGCGCTTTCCACAGCAAAGCTCACGCGGCGAACCGGCGAGAAGGAAGCGTCCAGTTGAATGGTACCGATGGAACGGTTGTCTTCATGATTGGATCGAACCGACACCGGCTGATAGCCGCGGCCTTTTTCGATCTTGATCTCCATGTCGATCTTACCGCCAGAGGAGATGTGACAAATCACGTGGTCCGGATTGATCACTTCCACATCGTGCGGCAGTTCGATATCGCCAGCCAAGACAGCGCCTTCGCCGTCCTTTTTCAAGGACAGAACGACACTGTCACGACCATGCAGCTTAAGCACTACGCCCTTGAGGTTGAGGAGGATGTCAACGACATCCTCGCGCACGCCATCAAGTGCGGAATACTCATGCAAAACGCCAGCGATAGTCACTTCGGTCGGAGCATAGCCCGGCATCGACGACAGCAGAATCCGGCGCAGCGAGTTACCCAGAGTATGAGCGTAGCCGCGCTCGAACGGCTCCATCGACACACGAGCGTGAGTGGCGGAAACCGGCTGAACGTCGATAAGACGAGGTTTCAGAAATTCCGAAGCGCTGTTTTGCATAGTCATTCCCTAAGAGCTAGCGATTACTTGGAGTAGAATTCCACAACGAGTTGTTCGTTGATATCGCTAGACAGTTCGGAACGTTCCGGAGCGGATTTGAAAGTGCCTTCCATTTTCTTGGAGTCAACCAGGACCCAAGACGGGAAACCACCCTGCTCGGCCAGAGCCAGACCTTCTACGATACGGGCCTGTTTCTTGGCTTTTTCACGGACGGACACTACGTCACCGGCTTTAACCTGGTAGGACGGAATGTTCACAACCTGGCCGTTCACAACGATAGCCTTGTGGCTAACCAGCTGGCGCGCTTCGGCGCGAGTGGAGCCAAAGCCCATGCGATATACAACGTTGTCCAGGCGGGCCTCGAGCAGCTTCAGCAGGTTTTCACCCGTGGAGCCTTTGCGACGCACAGCTTCCGCAAAGTAATTGCGGAACTGACGCTCGAGTACACCGTAAATACGACGGATTTTCTGCTTTTCACGCAGTTGCACACCGTAGTCAGACAGGCGGCTCTTACGAGCGCCATGCTGGCCCGGAGGGCTATCCAGTTTGCACTTGGAATCCAGTGCACGACGTGCGCTCTTCAGGAAAAGGTCGGTGCCTTCACGACGAGCGAGTTTGCACTTAGGGCCGATATAACGTGCCATGTTCTCACACTCTCCGAATTAGATACGACGTTTTTTGGGCGGACGGCAACCGTTGTGCGGTACCGGCGTCACGTCGGAGATGCTGGTGATCTTGAAACCCAGCGCGTTGAGTGCGCGAACAGCGGATTCACGACCCGGACCCGGGCCCTTGATACGAACTTCGAGGTTCTTCACACCGTATTCTTGGGCAACTTTACCAGCGTGCTCTGCTGCTACTTGAGCAGCAAAGGGTGTACTCTTGCGCGAGCCCTTGAAACCAGCGCCGCCAGAGGTAGCCCAAGACAATGCATTGCCTTGACGGTCGGTGATCGTGATGATGGTGTTGTTGAACGAAGCGTGCACGTGCACGATGCCTTCGCTAACAGACTTGCGCACTTTCTTGCGTACACGAACTGCTGTGTTTGCTTTAGCCATTATCTGTTGTTCCTATTGATTACTTCTTGCCGGCGATCGCCTTACGCGGTCCCTTGCGGGTACGAGCGTTAGTGCGAGTGCGCTGACCGCGGCACGGCAGGCCACGACGATGGCGGAAGCCGCGATAGCAGCCCATGTCCATCAGACGCTTGATGCTCATGGTGACTTCGCGGCGCAGATCACCTTCAACGGTGAACTTGGCGACTTCGTCACGCAGAGTTTCCATCTCGGCGTCCGTCAGATCCTTCACTTTCGTGGAAGGGTTCACGCTGGCAGCAGCACAAATCTGCTGGGCGCGAGTCTGACCGATGCCAAAAATTGCCTGCAGGCCGATAACGGCATGCGCATGATTGGGGATGTTTACCCCTGCAATACGGGCCATACTCTTTCCTTAAGCCTTAAGACCTTGAAAAGTTTGCGATTGTAACACGCAAATCCAGGTCTAACAAATGTTAGCCTTGTTTTTGCTTGTGACGCGGATCCGTGCAAATCACGCGAACTACGCGATTGCGACGAATGATTTTGCAGTTGCGGCAAATCTTCTTTACCGAAGGCTGTACTCGCATGTCAGTTCCTTTCAATCCTCTAAAAGAGCAAGTGCGTTATTTCGCACGGAACACTATCCGGGACAGGCAGGACCGCGGGGGGATTCCCCTCGCCCCAAACCGCCGTCAGATTGGATGCGAATGCCTTCGCAATCGCACCCCGTCTGAAGTGCCCGGTTACCACGTGTCCATTCACAAGCAAAACTCCGAAGCGAACTTCGGAATTTCGCACTGCATCTGGATGGTGTCTTCCTTAGCCAATAACCCAGCGTGAGCTCAAGTTGTCAGCGCGTGAGCGCGTTGCCTTTGAAGTTGGCCTTCTTCAGCAAGCTCTCGTACTGATGCGACAGCACGTAAGACTGTACCTGCGCCATGAAATCCATGGTAACCACCACGATGATCAGCAGCGAGGTGCCGCCGAAGTAGAACGGTACGTTCCACTTCAAGATCAGGAATTCCGGCAGCAAGCAGACCAGTGTGATGTAGATCGCACCAATCAGCGTCAGCCGCAGAATGATCTTCTCGATGTATCGGGAAGTCTGCTCACCTGGACGAATACCCGGGATGAAAGCACCGCTCTTCTTCAAGTTGTCAGCCGTTTCCTTCGGGTTGAATACCAACGCCGTGTAGAAATAGCAGAAGAAGACGATGGCCGCCGCATACAGCAGCACGTAGATCGGCTGACCGGGATGCAGTTTGTCTGCAATGCCCTTCAACCAGCCCATGTGCTCGCCCTGGCCAAACCAACCGAGAACGGTGGCCGGGAACAGGATGATGCTGGACGCGAAAATCGGCGGAATCACCCCCGCCATGTTGAGCTTGAGCGGCAGATGCGTGCTCTGGCCCTGCATGACGCGATTGCCTACCTGCCGCTTGGCGTAGTTCACCAGGACTTTGCGTTGGCCGCGCTCGGCGTACACCACCACATAAGTCACTACGATCACTCCGACAAACAACACGACGGCAAACAGGATGGGCAAAGAACCCTGACTGGTCAGAGTCAAGGTCTTGCCGATCGCAGCCGGAACGCCTGCGGCGATACCCGCGCAGATGATCAACGAAATACCGTTGCCAATTCCGCGCTCGGTGATCTGCTCGCCCAGCCACATGAGGAACATGGTGCCGGTTACCAGCGATACGACTGTCGTCAGGTAGAACTCCCACTGCGGAGTCACCACCAGGTTAGGCTGCTTGTACAGCATTACCGCAATGCCGAAACTTTGGAAAGTCGCGAGCAAAACGGTGGCGTAACGTGTGTACTGGGTTATCTTACGACGTCCCGCATCGCCCTCCTTCTTCAGCTGCTTGAGGCTCGGAAGAACCTCGGAGGCAAGCTGAAGAATGATGGAGGCGGAGATGTACGGCATGATGCCGATGGCAAACACCGTAAACCTCGAGAGGGCGCCGCCCGAGAACATGTTGAACATGTCGAGCAGGCCCGTCTGCGATGAGTGGAACAACTTCGCTAGCTCGGCAGGGTTGATACCCGGAACCGGAATGTGGGCACCGATGCGATAAACGATCAGGGCACCAATCAGGAACCAGATTCGACGCTTGAGATCACCAAACTTATTGGCATTTGCCACTAGAGAAGTATTCGCCACAGATTATTGCCTTATTCTACGCTGCCGCCGGCAGCTTCGATGGCGGCGCGAGCGCCGGCAGTTACGCCAACGCCGCGCAGTTTTACTGCGCGCTCAATCTTGCCGGACAGCACCACCTTGGCGGAAGTCACCTGGATGGAAGCCAGACCAGCTTGCTTGAGAGAGAGCAGGTCGATTTCATCAACCGGCAGCAGGTTCAGTTCGGACAGGCGAATCTCGGCAACCTTGCCTGCGTTCAGCGACTTGAAGCCGCGCTTCGGCAGACGACGTTGCAGCGGCATTTGACCGCCTTCGAAACCAACCTTGTGGAAACCACCTGCACGGCTCTTCTGACCTTTGTGACCGCGGCCACAAGTCTTGCCCAGGCCGCTGCCGATGCCACGGCCTACACGGCGCTTGGCATGCTTGGCGCCGGCACCCGGCTGTACAGTGTTCAGCAGCATCGCTTAGCCCTCGAATTTCAACAAGTAGCTGATCTTGTTGATCATGCCACGGTTTTCAGGGGTATCGAGCACTTCAACAGTCTGGCGAATCTTCTTCAGACCCAGACCACGGGCGCAAGCCTTGTGAGACTCCAGGCGACCGATCAGGCTCTTTACCAGAGTGACCTTTACAGTCTTGGCGTTACTCATGGCTCACCCCCAGGATGTCCTCGACGCTCAGGCCACGCTTGGAGGCGATTTGCGCCGGGGTGTTGATGTTGCTCAGACCATCCAGAGTTGCACGCACCACGTTGTACGGGTTGGTGGAACCATGAATTTTCGCCGAGACGTTATGAACACCCATAGCATCAAAGATAGCGCGCATCGGGCCGCCGGCTTTCACACCGGTACCTTCTTTAGCGGGCTGGATGAATACAGTAGTAGCGCCGTGCTTGCCAACCACAGTGTGGTGGAAAGTGCCGTTTTTCAACGGAACCTTAACCATGTTGTGGCGAGCTTGTTCCATTGCCTTTTGTACGGCAACCGGAACTTCCTTGGAACGGCCCTTACCCATGCCGATTCCGCCATCGCCATCACCAACCACGGTCAAGGCGGAGAAAGCCATGATACGGCCGCCTTTAACCACTTTGGTGACGCGGTTGACGCTGATCATTTTCTCGACCAGACCGTCGCCACGATCTTCCGTTTCGTGTTTAGCCATTCTTCACTCCGAATTAGAATACGAGACCGTGTTCGCGAGCGGCGTCAGCCAGCGCTTTCATACGACCGTGGTATTTGAAACCAGAGCGGTCGAAAGCAACTTTCTCGATGCCAGCAGCTTTTGCTTTTTCAGCAATGCGCTTGCCGATCACGGCTGCAGTTGCCACGTTGCCGCCATTTTTGAGATCAGCGCGCACGTCGGCTTCCAGCGAAGAAGCGCTGGCCAGTACTTTGCTGCCGGTCTCATCAACGATCTGGGCATAAATGTGGCTATTGGTGCGATACACAGTGAGACGCACCATCTTGAGCTCCGCGATCCGGGCACGGGTTTTACGTGCGCGGCGGAGTCGAGCTTGTTTCTTGTCCATATCAGTGCCTCAGTTACTTCTTCTTGGTTTCTTTCAGAACCACAACCTCATCAGCGTAACGAACGCCCTTGCCTTTGTACGGCTCAGGAGCGCGGTAAGCGCGGATTTCGGCAGCCACCTGGCCAACGCGCTGTTTGTCAGCGCCTTTGATCAGGATCTCGGTCTGACTCGGGGTCTCAGCTTTAACGCCTTCAGGCATTTGATGAGCCACCGGGTGGGAGAAACCCAGAGACAGGTTCAGGGTGTCGCCTTGAGCCTGGGCACGATAGCCCACGCCTACCAGCTGCAGCTTCTTCTCGAAGCCTTTGGACACGCCGGTCACCATATTGTTCAGCAGCGCGCGCAGGGTGCCGGACATGGCACGAGCGAATTTGCTGTCGTTCTTGGCGGCGAATGTCAGTTGGCCGTTGTCCAGCTTGACATCTACCTCTTCGCACAGAGCGGTGCTCAGGGAGCCCAGGGCGCCCTTAACAGTCACTTCTGCAGCGCCGAACTTCACTTCGACGCCAGCCGGGATGACTACGGGATTCTTAGCTACGCGAGACATTTGACCCCCTTAAGCCACGACGCACAGCAACTCGCCGCCGATGCCGGCCGCGCGCGCTTTGCGATCAGTCATAACGCCTTTGGAGGTGGACAGGATAGCCACGCCCAAGCCATTCATGACTTTCGGGATTTCGGTGGAGCCCTTGTACACACGCAGGCCAGGGCGGGAGACGCGGTCAATGCGCTCAATCACCGGACGGCCAGCATAGTACTTGAGCTGGATATCGAGAACAGGCTTCTTCTCTTCGCCGGCAACGGCGAAGTCTTCGATGTAGCCTTCTTCTTTCAACACCTGCGCCAGCGCAATTTTCAGCTTGGAAGACGGCATGGAAACTGCCACCTTGGAAGCCATTTGGCCGTTGCGGATGCGGGTCAACATATCGGAAATAGGATCGTGCATGCTCATTTATGTGTCTCCTATTACCAGCTGGCCTTCACAACCCCCGGAATCTCGCCCTTCAGAGCGATTTCACGGAGTTTGTTACGACCCAGACCGAATTTGCGGAATACGCCACGCGGACGACCGGTGATGGCGCAGCGACGACGCTGGCGAACCGGGGAAGCATTGCGCGGCAGCTGCTGCAGTTGCAGGCGAGCTGCAAAGCGCTCTTCTTCCGAGAGGCTTTGATTGTTGATAGTCGCGATAAGGGCTTCGCGCTTGGCAGCAAATTTTGCAGCCAGCTTGACACGCTTCTCTTCGCGCTGAATCAGTGCAAGTTTTGCCATGTGCTTAACCCTTGAACGGGAACTTGAACGCGGCCAGCAAAGCGCGGGCCTCTTCGTCAGTCTTCGCGGTGGTGGTAACAGTAATGTTCATACCACGCAGAGCATCGATCTTGTCGTACTCGATTTCCGGGAAGATGATCTGTTCTTTAACGCCCATGTTGTAGTTGCCGCGGCCGTCGAAAGACTTGGCGGAAACACCACGGAAGTCGCGAACGCGCGGCAGCGCGATCGTCACCAGGCGGTCCAGGAACTCGTACATGCGTTCGCGACGCAGAGTTACCTTGCAACCTACCGGGTAGTGATCGCGAATCTTGAAGCCTGCGATGGATTTGCGAGCGGTGGTGACAACCGGCTTCTGGCCGGCGATCTTTTCCAGGTCGCCCACGGCGAAATCCATTACCTTTTTATCGGCAACAGCTTCGCCCACACCCATGTTCACAGTGATCTTCTCAATGCGCGGGACTTGCATGATCGACTTGTAGCCGAACTGTTTCATCAGTTCAGGCACTACGGTGTCTTTGTAGAAATCGTAGAGACGTGCCATGTTTTGTTCCTTACGCGCCAATGACTTCGCCGTTGGACTTGAACACGCGTACCTTGCGGCCGTCTTCAAGAACCTTGAAGCCTACGCGGTCAGCCTTTTGGCTTGCCGGATTGAAAATGGCGACGTTCGATGCGTCAACAGGCATGGTCTTTTCAACGATGCCGCCGGCCACGCCACGCACCGGATTCGGCTTCTGGTGTTTCTTGGCGACATTCACGCCTTCAACAACCAGTTTCTCGTCCAGAACGCGCAGAACGGTGCCGCGCTTACCTTTGTCTTTGCCGGTGATTACTACGACTTCATCACCCTTGCGAATTTTGCGCATGCGATCTCCTTACAGTACTTCAGGAGCCAGCGAAACGATCTTCATGAAGCGCTCGGTACGCAGTTCACGCGTAACAGGCCCGAAGATACGAGTGCCGATAGGCTCAAGCTTGTTGTTGAGCAGGACGGCGGCATTGCCGTCGAACTTGATCAACGAGCCATCCGGACGACGCACGCCTTTGGCAGTGCGAACCACAACCGCGTTGTAAACGTCGCCTTTTTTGACGCGTCCGCGCGGAGCAGCATCCTTGATGGTCACCTTGATGATGTCGCCTACGCTTGCATAGCGACGCTTGGAACCGCCCAATACCTTGATGCACATAACGTGACGCGCACCTGTATTGTCAGCGACCTCAAGCATGGTCTGCATTTGGATCATGTGATGATTACCTTTCTAATCCAACTTTATCCGTCACTCTCACCTGCCGGTTTCTCGCATAAGAGCAAGACCAAACAGACGAAACGCCACAGAAACTGTGGCGTATCCAACGGCCAGTTTTGGACCCCGTAAGGGCGGAACTCCTACTCGATAGGAGTAGGAAGATGGCCATTATACAGGGAGCTTTCGCCCCCTGCAAGTCTTTACACCTGGCGGGATTTCTCTACCAGGGCAGTTACCACCCACGTCTTGGTCTTCGAGAGCGGACGGGACTCGCTGATAACAACGATATCGCCGGCCTTGAACTCGTTGTTCTCGTCGTGCGCGTGGAACTTCTTAGAACGACGGATAATTTTGCCGTAGATCGGGTGCTTTACTTTGCGCTCGACCAGTACGGTCACGGTCTTATCCATCTTGTCGCTGACTACGGTACCGGTCAGCGTACGTACCACTTTGGTTTCGCTCATCTTAAACTGCCTTTTCTTTCAGAACGGTGCGCACGCGAGCGATGTCGCGACGTACTTTCTTCAGTTCAGAGGTCTTGGCGAGTTGCTGAGTGGCGTGCTGCATACGCAGAGCAAACTGGGCCTTCAAGAGGCTAAGCAGTTCCGCCTTCAGCTCGTCAACAGTTTTGGCTTTCAGTTCGGACGCTTTCATTACTGACCTACCTGTCTAGTTACAAACACAGTGGCGATCGGCAACTTGGCTGCGGCCAGACGGAAAGCTTCACGAGCGAGTTCCTCGGAAACACCATCCATTTCATACAGCATCTTGCCAGGCTGGATTTCGGCCACGTAGTACTCCGGAGAGCCTTTACCCCCGCCCATACGAACTTCAGCAGGCTTGGAGGTGATCGGCTTGTCCGGGAAGATGCGGATCCAGATGCGGCCGCCACGTTTGATGTGACGGGTCATCGCGCGACGCGCAGCTTCGATCTGGCGCGCGGTCAGACGACCACGACCAACCGCCTTCAGACCGAAATCACCAAAGCTCACTTTGTTGCCACGAGTAGCGATACCCGTGTTGCGGCCTTTATGCTGTTTACGGTACTTGAGTCTAGTTGGCTGCAGCATTTCGAGCACCCTTTCTCGATTTCTTCTCGGTCGCTACCGGAGCCGGCTGAACTTGACCCGGCTTGAGCTCGCCCTTGTATACCCATACCTTGATGCCGATGATCCCGTAGGTGGTCTTGGCTTCGGAGGTTGCGTAGTCTACGTCTGCGCGCAGGGTATGCAGCGGCACGCGGCCTTCGCGGTACCATTCGCTACGAGCGATGTCGATACCGTTCAGACGGCCGGAGCTCATGATCTTGATGCCTTGAGCGCCCATGCGCATTGCGTTTTGCATAGCGCGTTTCATGGCGCGACGGAACATCACGCGCTTCTCCAGCTGGGAAGCGATGCCGTCGGCGATGATTTGAGCGTCCAGTTCCGGCTTGCGAACTTCTTCGATGTTCACATGCACAGGAACGCCCAGGCGCTTTTGCAGTTCTTGCTTGAGCAGCTCGATGTCTTCGCCTTTTTTACCGATCACAACACCCGGACGGGCGCTGTGGATGGTGATGCGGGCGGACTTAGCCGGGCGCTCGATGGTCACACGGCCAACCGAAGCGTGACCCAGACGCTTTTTCAGGAATTCGCGAACTTCGATATCCTGCTTCAGCATTTCCGGGAAGTTCTGCGAATTCGCGAACCACTTGGAAGACCAGTTTTTGTTAACGGCAAGACGGAATCCCGTCGGATGAATCTTCTGACCCATTTCTTACCCCTTAATTGCCAACGGTCAACGAGATGTGGCAGGTCTGCTTTTCGATGCGATTACCACGACCCTTAGCACGGGCAGTGAAACGCTTCAGACTAGCGCCTTTGTCAACGAAGATGCCGGTGACACGCAGGGTGTCAATGTCGGCGCCTTCATTGTGCTCGGCGTTAGCGATGGCAGATTCCAGCACTTTCTTGATGATTACCGCGCCCTTCTTCGGGGAGAAGGCCAAGATATTCAGAGCCTGATCAACGGACTTGCCGCGGATCAGATCGGCCACCAGGCGGCATTTTTGTGCCGACAGGCGAACGCTTTTCAGATTTGCAGATACTCTCATCGCTTCACCTTATCTCTTCTTCGCCTTCTTATCGGCCGCGTGGCCTTTGAAGGTACGAGTCAGGGAGAATTCGCCCAGTTTATGGCCGACCATGTTTTCGGAAACATAAACAGGCACATGGGTGCGACCGTTGTGCACAGCGATGGTCAGACCAATGAAATCCGGCAGGATGGTCGAACGACGGGACCAAGTCTTGATCGGACGCTTGTCGCTGGTTGCCCGCACCGCATCTACTTTTTTCAGCAGATGCAGATCAACGAACGGGCCTTTTTTCTGCGAACGTGCCATTGTCAATTACCCTTTTTTGGAATAGCGACGGCGTACGATCATATTGTCGGTACGCTTGTTGCGACGGGTACGGAAGCCCTTAGTCGGAGTGCCCCACGGGCTAACCGGCACGCGGCCTTCGCCAGTACGGCCTTCACCACCACCATGCGGGTGGTCAACCGGGTTCATGGCAACGCCACGAACGGTCGGACGGATACCGCGCCAGCGAGTAGCGCCAGCCTTGCCCAGCTTGCGCAGGGAGTGCTCTTCGTTACCCACTTCACCAACAGTCGCTCGGCAATCAACGTGCACCAGGCGAATTTCGCCCGAACGCAGACGCAACTGAGCGTAAGCGCCTTCGCGAGCCAGCAGCATCGCGGATGCGCCAGCGGAACGAACCATCTGGGCGCCCTTGCCAGGCTGCATTTCCACGCAGTGGATAGTGGTACCCACCGGGATATTGCGGATCGGCAGAGCGTTACCGGCCTTGATCGGAGCTTCCGCGCCGGACAACAGCTCGGCGCCGGCCTTCACACCGCGCGGGGCGATGATGTAGCGACGCTCGCCATCGGCGTAGCACAGGAGGGCGATGTGGGCGGTGCGGTTCGGATCGTATTCGATGCGTTCCACTTTCGCCGGGATGCCATCCTTGTTGCGACGGAAGTCGATGATGCGGTAGTGCTTCTTATGGCCACCGCCACGATGACGCGTGGTGATGTGACCATTGTGGTTACGGCCACCGGTGGAAGATTTCTTTTCCAACAGGGCGGCGTGCGGAGCACCTTTGTGCAGGTCAGGGTTTACTACCTTGACAACGGCACGGCGGCCCGCGGAAGTCGGTTTTACCTTAACGATAGGCATGCTCTATCTCCTTACTCCGCTGCGGCCGGGGTAGCGGTCAGATCAATTTCTTGACCTTCCACCAGGCTAACGTAGGCCTTTTTCCAGTCACTGCGACGACCGATGGAACGGCCAAAGCGCTTAACCTTGCCCTTGACATTGACAGTGGAAACACCTTCAACTTTTACATTGAACAGCATTTCAACAGCAGCCTTGATTTCCGGCTTGGTCGCATCTTTAGCAACGCGGAACGCCATTTGCTGGTTCTTCTCAGCAATCATGGTGCTCTTTTCGGAAACGATGGGAGCAAGAATTACTTGCAACAGACGTTCTTGATTCATGCCCACTGCTCCTCAAGTTGCTTCACAGCGTCGCGAGTGATCACGGTCTTCTTGAAGCGCAACAGGCTGTACGGGTCAGCTTGAACCGCTTCGATAACCAGCACGTTCGTCAGGTTACGCGAAGAGAGATAGAGGTTTTCGCTCAGCTCGCTAGTGATGAACAAAGCTTGCTCCAGGCCCATGGGCTGAACGGCGCCGACGAATTCTTTGGTCTTCGGGCTTTCAACGTTCAGTTCGTCAACCACGATCAGACGCTCGTCGCGGACCAGCTGCGACAGAATCGCGGCCATGCCTGCACGGAACATCTTGCGGTTAACTTTCTGGGTGAAGTTCTCGTCCGGCTTGTTCGGGAAGGCACGGCCACCACCACGACGGTTCGGGGTGGAAGTCATACCGGCACGAGCGTTACCAGTACCTTTCTGACGGAAAGGCTTCTTGGTCGAGTGCTTCACTTCAGCACGGGTCAGCTGGGCGCGGTTGGCGCTACGAGCATTCGCCAGGAATGCGGTAACAACCTGGTGCACCAGAGCTTCGTTGTACTCGCGGCCGAACAAAGAGTCGGACACTTGCAGGCTGCCAACAGCCTTGCCTTGGGTATTGATTACATTCAATTCCATCACGCACCTGCCTTCACGCTAGGACGAACGACAACGTCACCGTTCTTGGCGCCAGGAACAGCACCTTTAACCAGAATCAGTTGACGCTCGGCATCGACACGAACGATTTCCAGGCACTGCACGGTGCTCTTGACGTTACCGTATTGGCCCGCCATGCGCTTACCCGGGAAAACGCGGCCCGGATCTTGCGCCTGACCGATGGAACCCGGCGTGTTATGCGAACGCGAGTTACCATGGGAAGCACGGTTGGAAGAGAAGTTGTGACGCTTGATCACGCCGGAGAAGCCTTTACCTTTGGAGGTGCCGGTTACATCAACCAGTTGACCAACGGTGAAGATCTCAACAGCGATGGCATCGCCCGGCTTGAAGTTGGACAGATCGGAGGCGGTCAGCGGAAACTCGACCAGACCCAGACCTGCTTCAACGCCAGCCTTGGCGAAGTGGCCCGCGGCAGCCTTAACAACACGGCTGGCCTTTTTGGAGCCATAGGTAACCTGCACGGCATTGTAGCCGTCGGTTTCAGCAGTTTTGATTTGCGTGACGCGGTTAGCGGACATGTCCAGCACAGTTACCGGGATGGTTGCGCCATCTTCGGCAAAAATGCGGGTCATGCCGACTTTGCGACCGACAAGACCTAAACTCATGTTTATTTCCTTTTTCAGGCGCCGATTACGATTGACCGGCATAAAAAACACGACAGAAAAAACAAAAACGGACTCGCCAAAATGGCGAGTCCGCTAATGTATCACAGAAAATTCAAGAATCGCAAGAACTTAGCTCGCAAACCCTTGAACTTAAGCGATTACTGCAGCTTGATTTCCACATCAACACCGGCCGGCAGGTCGAGCTTCATCAGAGCGTCGACGGTCTTGTCGGTCGGATCCACGATGTCCATCAGACGCAGGTGAGTGCGGATTTCCAGCTGGTCGCGGGAAGTCTTGTTCACGTGCGGGGAACGCAGAACGTTGAAACGCTCGATTTTGGTCGGCAGCGGAACCGGGCCCTTAACAACGGCGCCGGTGCGCTTGGCGGTTTCAACGATTTCCTGAGCGGAGCGATCGATCAGGTTGTAATCGAAAGCTTTCAGGCGGATGCGGATTTTCTGGCTAGACATTAGATTCTCCGATCCTTAAGCAATGATCTTGGCAACAACGCCGGCGCCGACGGTACGACCGCCTTCGCGGATGGCGAAACGCAGACCATCTTCCATGGCGATCGGAGCGATCAGCTCAACAGTGATCTCCACGTTGTCGCCCGGCATTACCATTTCCACGCCTTCCGACAGGGTAACGGCGCCCGTTACGTCGGTGGTACGGAAGTAGAACTGCGGACGGTAGTTCGCGAAGAACGGGGTGTGACGGCCACCTTCGTCTTTGCTCAGTACGTATACCGAAGCCTGGAACTTGGTGTGCGGGGTGATGGAACCCGGCTTAGCCAGCACCTGACCACGCTCAACGTCTTCACGCTTGGTACCGCGCAGCAGCACGCCCACGTTGTCGCCAGCTTGACCTTGGTCCAGCAGCTTGCGGAACATTTCCACGCCGGTGCAAGTAGTCTTCGCGGTAGCCT
>NZ_JBMDIQ010000033.1:0-48297 GCF_057808735.1 Chromobacterium sp. FG89
CAACCTGACGGGACAGCAGGATGTGTTCGCGGGTTTGCGGCATCGGACCGTCAGCAGCCGAGCACACCAGGATAGCGCCGTCCATCTGGGCAGCACCGGTAATCATGTTCTTAACGTAGTCGGCGTGACCCGGGCAGTCTACGTGAGCGTAGTGGCGGGACTCGGTTTCGTATTCTACGTGAGCGGTATTAATGGTAATACCACGAGCCTTCTCTTCCGGCGCGCTGTCGATCTGGGAGTAGTCTTTGGCTTCGCCGCCGAACTTCTTGGACAGAATGGTGGTGATAGCAGCGGTCAGAGTGGTTTTACCATGGTCCACGTGACCGATGGTGCCGACGTTTACGTGCGGTTTAGTCCGCTCGAACTTTTCCTTAGCCATGGCAAAATTTCCTGGATACGAAACAACACAAAGTAAATGGTGGTGCCCATGGGCAGAATTGAACTGCCGACCTCTCCCTTACCAAGGGAGTGCTCTACCCCTGAGCTACATGGGCCCTTTAAAACAGGCTACACGCTTGGAGCGGGTGAAGGGAATCGAACCCTCGTCGTAAGCTTGGAAGGCTTCTGCTCTACCATTGAGCTACACCCGCCTGCAACAACAACCTCGAGCGACTTTCATCGCACACGCCAAGACGCTAAATTCTGGTGGAGGGAGAAGGATTCGAACCTTCGAAGGCAGAGCCGTCAGATTTACAGTCTGATCCCTTTGACCGCTCGGGAATCCCTCCTGAAAGAGACCCGAATATTATAGATAGCCCCGATGGCCGTCAACCGGTTTTTGCATTTTTTTCTAATTATTTTGCCCGCAAAAGCAAAGCGCCCCGGCAAGCCCGGGGCGCTTCCAATAAATTCAAAAACTTAGCGCGTCACGCCTGGCCGGATATCCGCAGATACTTCTGATGCAAGACCTCTTGAGTCTCCTCGTGAGACGGATCCAGAGGGATGCAATCGACCGGACAGACCTGCTGGCATTGCGGCTCGTCGTAGTGGCCGACGCACTGGGTGCACAGATTGGGGTCGATTTGATAGATTTCCTCGCCTTGGGAAATCGCGTTATTGGGGCACTCCGGCTCACAGACGTCGCAGTTGATGCATTCGTCGGTAATCATCAAAGACATAGTAAATTCCTCAAGTATTCCACAACATGAATTTTGTCACCCGACAGTCGGGCTCGCAAGTTCGCCCCGTTATATATTTATGAGACTGACTGCAGGCAAACCGCTCAGGCCGGCTCCGCCGCCCGGCGCAGCAAACCGTAGTGCACCTGGCCGGCCTTGGCCCGCTTCAGCACCTCCCAGCCCGGCAGCTCTTCGGGCCAACGGCGGCTTTCGATATACGCCAGGCCGTCCTCGCTCATCACCTGAGCCAGCAAAGGCAAAACCTGCGTCAGCAAATCGGTGTCGAACGGCGGATCGACGAAGACGACGTCGAAACGATCGCGGCAGCCCTTCAGATAGGCCAGGGCATCGAACTGCGCCACATCGATGCTCGCGGCGGACAATAACTGCCGGTTGGCTTTCAAGGACTCGGCCACCATGCGGGATTTCTCCACCATCACCACGCGCCTCGCCTCGCGCGAAGCCGCCTCAAAGCCCAGAGCCCCGCTTCCGGCGAAAAGATCCAGACAGGATTTGCCGTACAGCTGCTGGCCCAACCAGTTGAACAAAGTCTCCCGCACACGGTCCGGCGTTGGCCGCAAACCCTGAGCGTCGGGAAACGGCAATAGCCGGCGCCGATACTCGCCACCGATGATTCTGACCGTGTTACGCGACTGACTCATAATTCCAAGCTCAAAAAACAAGGGGCTGAGTGTAACCCGATCCGAGCCGTCGCGCCTCATTGTCGCGCAAACCGGCCGCCATCTGTCGCCGCTCACGCCACAAAAAGCCGTCTATTCCTTATATATAGATTTCAACGATGCGGCGCCTCCGTCTCCCGCCGCGCAGCAACAATTGGGTAAGCACCTCCATTTGAGGATACAATTTAGCCATTTACCGAATTCCGCCGGCCTTTACGCATGTTTAGCTTCTTCAAAAGAAAAACCCAATCCGAGCCCACGCCTCCGGCAACCGCCCCAGCGGAGCCGATGGCCGATATCCAGCCCGCCGCGCTGCCCGATGCGGACGCGCCAGCCACTCAGTCTGAAACGCGAACGCCCGAGCCGCAGCAAGCGCAGCCCGAGCCGACGCCCCCGACGCCCGCCCCCATCGCACCGGCTTCGCCGCCGGCGGCCGAGCCGCTTGAAGCCGAGCCGCTCTCGCTGAAGAAAATGAGCTGGGCCGAACGCCTGAAGGCCGGCTTGTCCAAAACCCGCGACAAGCTAGGCAAATCCCTGGCCGGCCTGTTTGGCGGTGGCAAGATAGACGAGGAGCTGTACGAAGAGCTGGAAGCCGTGCTGCTCACCGCCGACATGGGGGTGGACGCCACCCTTCACCTGCTTGGCGACGTGCGCGAGCGCGTTTCGCTGAAAGGACTGAAAGACGCCTCGGAACTGAAAGACGCGTTGAAGGATTCGCTCGGCGACCTGATCTCGCCGCTGGAAAAGCCGCTGGACGTCAGCGGCAAGAAACCTTTCGTCATCATGATGGCCGGCGTCAACGGCGCCGGCAAGACCACGTCGATAGGCAAGCTGGCCAAGTACTATCAGAGCCAGGGCAAGAGCGTGCTGCTCGCCGCCGGCGACACCTTCCGCGCCGCCGCGCGCGAACAGCTGATGGCCTGGGGCGAACGCAACAACGTCACCGTGATCGCCCAGCAAGGCGGCGACTCCGCCGCCGTCTGCTATGACGCGATCCAGGCCGCGGTCGCCCGCGGCATCGACATCGTGCTGGCCGACACCGCCGGCCGCCTGCCCACCCAGTTGCACCTGATGGAGGAAATCAAGAAGGTGAAGCGGGTGATCCAGAAAGCCTTGCCCGACGCGCCGCATGAAATCATCCTGGTGCTGGACGCCAATATCGGCCAGAACGCCATCACCCAGGTCAAGACCTTCGACGACGCCCTCGGCCTGACCGGGCTGATTCTGAGCAAGCTGGACGGCACGGCCAAGGGCGGCGTGATCGCGGCCATCGCCAAGCAACGTCCGGTTCCGCTGCGTTTTGTCGGCGTGGGCGAAAGCATAGACGACCTGCGGCCGTTCAAGGCCAAGGACTACATCGACGCGCTGTTCGACTGAACGCATCAGCCATTGCAAGCTCTCACTCTTGCCGTCACCAGCTAACGCGGGAACAGAATAATGATCCAGTTCGACCAGGTCACCAAGCGCTACCCAGGTGGCAATGAAGCCCTGAAAAACCTGTCTTTCAACATTGACACCGGCGAGATGGTCTTCCTCGCCGGCCATTCCGGCGCCGGCAAGTCCACCTTGCTCAAGCTGATCGCCGGCATAGAGCGCGCCACCGCGGGCGGCGTCGTCGTCAACGGCCAGAACCTGTCCAAGCTGCGCTCCAGCCAGATCCCCTATGTGCGCCAGCACATCGGCCTGGTGTTTCAGGACCACAAGATCCTGTTCGACCGCAGCGTGTTCGACAATGTGATGCTGCCGCTGGACATCATCGGCTTCGATCGCCGCGACGCCGCCAAGCGCGTGCGCGCCGCGCTGGACAAAGTAGGCCTGCTCGGCAAGGAAAAGAGCATGCCTATCCGCCTGTCAGGCGGCGAGCAGCAGCGCCTGTGCATCGCCCGCGCCGTGGTGCACCGCCCCAGCATCCTGCTGGCCGACGAACCTTCCGCCAACCTGGACCGCGCCTATGCGCTGGACATCATGGAATTGTTCAAATCCTTCCACCAAGTGGGCGTCACCGTATTGATCTCCGCTCACGACGAGACCCTGATGGAAGACTACGGCCGCCGAATCATTCGCCTGCGGGAAGGACAATTTGCCGCATGAAACATTATCTCTATCTGAACTGGCAAAGCGCCAAACTCGCGCTGATCAAGATTCTGCGGCAACCTTTCGGCAGCCTGCTGACCTTGCTGATGCTATCGCTGGCGCTGGCCTTGCCACTCTCGCTTTATCTGGCCGTCAGCAGCGTGCAAGACTGGGTGGGCCGGCTGAGCGCCACGCCGCAAGTCACCCTGTTCATGGAACAGTCATCGGAAGAGGCGGACCTGGCCGCGGTGACCTCCACGCTGACGCATCACCCCAAAATCAAGAGCTACAGCTTCGTCAGCAAGAGCAAGGCGCTGGCCGATATGGAAAAGCGCAACGGCCTGCCGGGCCTGGCCGACGGTCTGGACAGTAATCCGCTGCCGGACGCCTTCGTGGTCACGCCGAAGGCGCTGGAGCCGCGTGAGCTGGAGATGCTGCAAAAAGAGCTCTCCGGCCTGCCCATGGTGGAACAGGCGCAATTCGACGCGGACTGGGCCAAGCGTTTGTACGGCATGGTGGAAATGGGCAAGCATCTAACCTGGTTCATGGCCATCGCCCTGGGCCTGGCGCTGGTGCTGGTGACCAATAACGCGATCCGGATGCAAATCCTGGCGCGCCAGGACGAAATCGAGGTGTCCAAATTGATAGGCGCGCCGGACAGTTTCATCCGCCGCCCCTTCATGTACCACGCGATGTGGCAAGGCATCCTGGCCGGCTTGGCCGCCTGGGCGCTGACCGGTTGGCTGACCTCGGTGGCCAATCCGGCGATTCGCGAATTCGCCCAGTTGTACGGCGAACGGGTGGAACTGCGCAATCTGAACCCGATCGAACTGGCAGTCGCCGTCGCCGTCTCCGCCCTGCTGGCGATGCTGGGCGCCCGCCTCGCCTCCGACCATCATCTGCGCAAGATAGAACCCAAATGAAACGCGGCCGCTTACACGCGCATGTAAGCGGCGCAACAACTGTTAATCAGAGCAAACGGCGTCGGCGCACCGGCTGCGCTACTATCGAGACGATAGAAAAAATCATTGACGCTGGAACCTTTCATTGCTAGCACTCTCCATATACGAGTGCTAACATATCACTACCCAAGGAGGTAGTTATACAGATGACCACAACATTTGCTTTGCCCGTCCCGTCCACCAGCGGCAGCCTGGAGCAATACATCCAAGCTGTGAACAGCGTACCCATGCTGACGCCTGAGCAGGAAAACGAGCTTGCAACGCGCTTCCAGGAGCAAAACGACCTGGAGGCCGCGCGCCAGCTGGTGCTCTCGCACCTGCGCGTGGTGGTATCGATTTCCCGCGGCTACTCCGGTTACGGCCTGCCGCAAGCCGACTTGATTCAGGAAGGCAATATCGGCCTGATGAAAGCCGTCAAACGCTTCGAGCCCGATCGCGGCGTGCGCCTGTTTTCCTTTGCCGTGCACTGGATCAAGGCCGAGATTCACGAATTCATCCTGCGCAACTGGCGCCTGGTGCGCATCGCCACCACCAAGCCTCAGCGCAAGCTGTTCTTCAACCTGCGTAGCATGAAGAGCAGTTTCTCCGCGCTGTCGGAAAACGAGGCCCGCCAAATCGCTGCCGATCTGGGCGTCAAGCCGGAAGAAGTCCGCGAGATGGAAACCCGCATGAGCGGTCAGGACATCGCCTTGCTGGCGGACGACAACGACGACGACGGCTACGCGCCGATCGACTGGCTGGCCGATCATCACAATGAGCCCACCCGCGAGATGGAGCGCCGCGCGTTCGATCATCTGCAGACCGAAGGCCTGCAACAGGCTTTGGCCACGCTGGACCCGCGCAGCCGCCGCATCGTTGAAGCGCGCTGGTTGGCCGACGACAGCGGCTCCACGCTGCACGAGCTGGCCGCCGAATTCGGCGTGTCCGCCGAGCGCATCCGCCAGATTGAAGCCAAGGCTTTGGGCAAAATGAAGACCGCCCTCAGCCAAGGCGTGGTGATAGAAGGCTAAGCGTCTTCCGCTCAATAAAAAACCACAGGCCTCAGCCTGTGGTTTTTTTGTGTCCCGAGCACTAGAAAGCGCTTACTCCAACATGGTCTGGTACTTCGCCGGCAGCTTGGCATAGGCCTCGCGGGCCACCGCGCGCAGAGGCTCCCATTCCGCCCTGTCATCGTCCAGCGTACCCAGAAACACGCCGGCGTAAGTGGGGAACGATGCCAGCGTCGTCCGCAAGGTCTGCTCCGCCTGAACCTGCTTTCCCGCCAAAATTTCCAACTGCGCGCGCTTCAGCATCACTTCCGGATAAGGACGGAACGCGGTCAGCCGGTTCTCCAGCGCCAGCTTGCGCTCAAGTTGCTCCGGCCCTACTTTCAAGTAGTCGTCCACGGTGTAAAGCGCATGATAGGCGAACAGCGGCTTGGTGTCCGCGATCTCGATCAGACGCTCCATCCGCGTTGCATCGCGCTTGGCGTCATTGGTCGGCGTATACAGGCCCACCAGCTCCCAGAACATCGACAGACTGCTGATCGACAGCCAACCCATCCAGACCAGCGCCGCGAATAACGGCAGGCGCAGCGGCCAAGCTAGCTGACGATCCCCTCGCGGTGCCATTGCGGCGAAGATCACCAGCATTGCCAGGAAGTAGTAATACCACAGCGGATACTCCAACATGCTGTGCGTCAGCGTCACCGCCAGGCAACCCAAAGCCAACACCCCTTCCAGGGTGGCGCGACGGCCAAAGAACGGCCACAGCGCCCAGGCAAAACCACCGACGATCAATAAGGTGGCCACGCCGCCCATCTCGGCCAGCAATTGCAGCACCAGGTTATGGGAATTGGTGAACAAGCCGCTGTTGAAGCCGGATGCGGCGAATTGCGGCAGCGGCTGCAAACGCACGCTCTCCGCGGCAAACTGCGACCAACCCACCCCCGTCAGCGGATGCGACTGGAAGCTCAACCATGCTTTGTGCATTTCGGCGAAACGCCGCGAACCCATATCGTCGCCATTGGCCGCCAGACGGGCCAGGCCGGAAGTGTTCTGCAAGTTTTCATGCGTCAGCCAGGAAATCAGCTGATTGAACCAAGGCAGGGCGAACTGCATCGCCAATACTACCAGGCAAGACAACCACATCGCCCACAGCATCCGGCGCGACTCCGCGCTGCCGATGCGCCAATGCCACAGCGCGGCCAGACCGGACAAGGTCAGCAGGTACAATAGAATGGTGCGAGAGCCCGCCCAGCCCAACATCAAGGCCAGGCCGAGCACCAGTATCGCCAAGCCCCAACGCGGCAGCCGGCCGGCCGCGTACAAATACACGCCGGCCACTACCGACCACATCAAATAATGCGCGTATTGATTGCGCTGGCCGATATGGCCAAAAATATTGCTGGTGGGATGCGAGCCATCGTAAAACAAGCCCAGCTCCGCGGCGTAACCGGTCAACTGAGCCACGCCTATCGCCGCCTGCACCAAGCCGCCCACAATCAAGGCCCAGGCCAACCAGACCGCGAACGGCCGCTCCCCCATTTCCTCGCGCAAGGACACGGTGACAGCCGCGAGCAAGCCCGCAGCCAGCCAGGCCAAGGCGGTGGCGTAATTCATCCCGGGGAACAAGGCCTCCACCCAGAACGGCTGCCCGGCCCACAGCAGGCCCATGGCCAGACACCACCAGGCGCTACGCGGCATGTAGCGGAATAACGATCCGCTAGGCAACAAGAAGACCGCCGCCGCCAGCAGCAGCCAGACCACATTGATTTCGCCAAACCACTGCGGCAGCGGCACATAGTGGATGCGCGAGGCGAAAGGCAGGATGGCGATGAGGCATAGAGCCAGCATCGCCAGGAATGTGGAAAATCTTTGAACACTCATATTACGGCAGTCGTTTGCTAGATGGAGGACGCAGGATACCTCAAGCAGGCGCTCAAACAAACCGCAGCCTAGCGGTCAAAACAAGGGCTTGCGCGTCACGGGCGCGGCAACGGTCATCACTGCGGCACGCTGCGCAGCTTGGCTATAGGCAGGGTACTTTGCATAGGCTTGGGCGGCAATCAGCGCCACGTCCTTCAAAGGCGTAACATTAGGTTCAGGAACCCTTGCCAACATTTCTGAAAACTCTTTGACGTAATCTGGATAATTGGCAATTGCAACTTTTAACGACTGCAAGGCCTCCCTCTGCTGGTCGTTTAACGCTTGAAAAATGGCTAATTTTATCAAAACATTAGGGTAGGGTCGATAACTTGCCAGCGAGTTAAAATGAGCCAACTTTATATCCAGTTGCTCGCGACTCGGCAGCATATAATTACCAATAACTAGATCAACCTCTCTTGCGAAGAAAGGATTCTTACTCATTGAGGACAACTGCTCCAAGCGCAATATATTTTCTTTTTCCTCAACAACCGGAAAATTATTCCTAACAATCACAAAAAATGGGAACACCCCTAAAACAAAATACAAAATGAATCCAAATCCAAAAACACAGGAAAATATTTTCAGAAGCGCTGGTCGAAGCAAAAAAGCATGCCCTCTATTTCCTGCCAACGCACAGATCAATATAAGCATGATCAAAAACGGCATGTACCACAATGGATACTCAAACATGCTATGCGTCAACAGCACCATCAGCACACACAACATCCAGAAAGATTCTATCTTCTTTTTTGCCCCGATCACAAACCACCAGATATAAAAAACAAAACCTAACGCAATAGGTAGGACTCCTGCCAGCCCAGACTCTGCCAAAAGTTGGAAAAATAAATTATGGCTATGGGTAAACAACCAACTTTCTGAAAACTTTGGCAACCCCGCCATCAACTCCATCTTTGCGGCTTCCGCGGCAAAGCCCCCCCAGCCAAGCCCAAACCATGGGTGCTGAGAAAACATCAACCACGCCTTAGTCCATTCAATGCGTCTTTTTGCAGCAAATCCCCCATCTGAGATACGTTCCGCTCCGCTAACCACATCAACAGACAATCCCATATAATTTAGAAATGCAACAATATCACGACTCCAAATTTGAAATATCGCAATTAATAATACTGCGATTGACACAGCCATCGCTAATCGGCCGAGCTCTTTTTGCGCTCTTTCTTTTCTAAACCAATACCAAACCAATACACTAGCCAACAAAGCATAAATCAAAGGCAAGCGAGCACCAGACCATGACATCGAAAGCACAACTGGGAGCAAACACAATACAGCAAACACCACTCTAAGTTTATTAATCGCATACAAATAACAGATAGACAACACACCCCAAAACAGAAAATTAGCGTACTGGTTACGCTGAGCAATATTTCCTATCACAGCATTAGATTTTGGATCATACACAACAAACCCATTAAAAAGATAGGCTAACTTTACTGCTTGCAATATACCCACCAACGATTGCAACAATGAAAAAAAAGTGACTACACAGGCAAGCACAAAGATCAGATTATCGGCATCCGATATACTGAGACAACTTCTAAGCAAAATAGAAAACAGGGCCAACCCAATAAACAATAGTGCCAAGTAGCCATAAAAACTGGAATGCAACACAGAAAAAGCAAGCGCAAGTAGGACCAGTTCAAGCCACGAAACAAGGACTCTATCAATACTCAATAGACACAAGCCACACATGGCCACACCAAGAAGCGCAAGTGCAGAAGCATCAGAAAACCAATCCGGAAGTGGTGCATAGCGCAGCCAACTTAAAAATGGGGCAGAAACTGATAGGGCAATAAAAAAATAAACTAATATCTTTATATTTTTATTCATAATAAAAGGGTGCCTTTCGGCACCCCCATTTCAACAAAAATTAAACATCAGTTACCAGCTCGGCAGTTTGCTGGCAACCATTGATCTTTAACACCATTGGAACTCGCCTTCGCACAAATCCATATAATCGACCCTCCTGATGCAGAGGGAGTCAAAGTCAATTTATTGTTAGTAGAATCCACAAGTGTCGTACTGTACGTCACAGTAAGCACCCCACTAGCACCGACAGAAAGGTCAGTCACCGAATTACCCGTAATAGTAGTTTGCAATCCAGCAGAGGCATTGCTTGTCGGAAATGAGCCATTTGAAGCATAGTACTCTGCCACAGCAGTTTTTGCAGCAGAAGCCAGACTCAGACCCTCAGAAACTCTGGCCCGCTTCGTGTAGTCCTGATAAGCGGGAATGGCAATCGCGGCGAGAATACCAATGATAGCAACAACTATCATCAGCTCGATAAGAGTAAAACCTTGTTGGGATTTTTGCATTGAAAGCTCCATTCATTAATGGCAAGACGAAGGCACATATTGGGCATAAGCCGCATCAGTAGAGCACGACCACGCTATAGTACCACTACTCACTACTGGGGTAAAAACTACAGACAAACCAGAGACCACACTATTATTAAACAGCACAGTCACCGTACTGACTCCGCTACTGACTCCAACCTGCACATTACTGACATAATTTCCCGCCAAAGTATCAGGCAAACCCGCACTGGCATTGGTGCTTGGCCAAGTATTGCCCGCCAGATAGAATTCAGACACCGAGGTCTTTGCCTGATCTGCATAAGTCAGACCTTCCGCCACCTTGGCTCGAATCGTATAATTCTGATAAGCCGGAATCGCTATTGCCGCCAAAATACCGATAATAGCGACAACAATCATTAGTTCAATCAAGGTAAAACCAGCCGCCTTCCTCATTGCTCGGCTCCAAGGCTTGTTTTATAGGGTGTGGCTTATGCAGAAATCATGCCACCCCCTCTTCCACTCCCATTCCAATCAATCTGACAGGCATCAACAGCGCAACAGGTAGAAATGTGACGTTTTTGGTCAGTCCGCTGCCTTCGCCCTCCCTGTGATAGCATCGAATGCTTAGTCTGAATACATAGAACAGATATGAGTGATAACCAAGACTGGCTGCAACGCAGCTTCAACACCGTCTGGCACCCCTGCACCCAGATGAAACGTCATGAGGCTTTGCCCATCGTGCCCATCGCCAGCGCGGATGGCGTCTGGCTGAGCGACTTCGACGGCAAGCGCTATCTGGACGGGGTCAGCTCCTGGTGGGTCAATCTGTTTGGCCATGGCCAGCCTCGGATCAAGCAGGCGATCAAGGATCAGCTGGACAAGCTCGAGCACGTGATGTTGGCAGGCTTTACGCATCAGCCCGTGGTGGAGCTGTCGGAACGTCTGACCAAGCTCAGCGGCCTGGCCCACGTGTTCTATGGATCCGACGGCGCCAGCGCCACGGAAATTGCGCTCAAGATGAGCTTCCACTATTGGCGCAACCAGAGGCAAGCGGACAAAACACGTTTCATCAGTCTGGAAAACAGTTACCACGGCGAAACCGTCGGCGCCCTGGCCGTGACCGACGTTCCCTTGTTTTCCAACACTTACGCCGGCTTGCTGAAGCCGGGCCTGCGCGCGCCGTCTCCGGACGCCCGCCGCGCGCAGCCCGGTGAAAGCGCGGCCGATGCCGCGCTCAGAGCGATCCAGGCGCTGGAAAGCCTGCTGGCCAAACACGCGGGGGAAGTGGCCGCCGTCATCGTGGAACCCTTGGTCCAAGGCGCGGCCGGGATGGCGATGTACGATCCGCTGTATCTGGGCGAGCTGCGCCAGCTGTGCGACCAATATCAGGTGCACTTGATCGCCGATGAAATCGCCGTCGGCTTTGGCCGGACCGGCAGTCTGTTCGCCTACCAGCAAGCCGACATCACGCCGGACTTTCTCTGCCTGTCCAAAGGCATTACCGGCGGCTTCCTGCCGCTCTCCTGCGTGTTGACCAGCGATCCGATTTACCAGGCCTTCTATCACGACGACGTCACCCGGGGTTTCTTGCATTCGCACAGCTATACCGGCAATGCGCTGGCCTGCGCCGCGGCCCTGGCGGTGCTGGATATCTTTGCGGAGGAAGATGTTCTGGCCGTCAACGCCGCCAAGGCCCAGCGCTTCAACACGCTGATGGCTGGCTTGCGGGCACGGCCGGATGTCAGGGATTTCCGTCACCGCGGCATGATCTGGGCCTTCGAGGTCGACACCGCTCGAGCCGATTTCGCCCAGGCCTGCTTTGCCGCGATGCTGCGCCGCGGATGCCTGCTGCGTCCGATCGGCAACACCGTTTACTTCATGCCGCCCTACTCGATCACCGACGAGGAAATGGCCTTCCTGATCGCCGCCGCCGAAGCCACGCTGGAAGAACTGGCGCGCGCATCCAACACCGCCGACGGCCAAAGCATCGCTTTGCCGTGATCCTCCTTGCCATGGCGGGGTGAGTGCCCATAGCATGCGATTTGGCAAGATTTACATTGTGAATCGCCTTGCATGCCGCCGCTCATCCTGCCAGAACAAACTATGGATCCTCTGCTGATAGATACTCAACCGGATAGTGTGGCGGCATGGCTGGAGCGGCTGCCCTTCACCGACCTGCCCGAATGCGGACGCTTATTGAGCCAGTCCCTGCAAAACCTGTCCCGGGTTCCGCTGAACAGCCATTTGCGCCACAAGCTGCTGAAGCTGTATCTAAAAGCGGTGGACCGCTATTACCCGCTGCTGGAAAACGAGATTCGTCAGCACGACAGCCTGGGCACACCAAAAGTGCGACAGCTGGCCTTGCTCAGCGTCGAGCTGTTTGCAATGATTTTCATCACTTTCAAACAGACGCTGCACGATCGCCTTGCCAAGCGCAGCCTGCTGGATCGCGAACATCCGAAAATCGAGCTGATGGCCTACACCATGATGGCGGCGCGCCAGTTGCTGAGCATCAGCCAGCAATGTTATAGCCCGATCACGCCGGACTTCTGGTACGACTGCCACCAGCTGCATATCTTCGCCAGCAGCCGCGGCTGGCAGGACAAGGGTCTGGCCAACGACGACTCCATCCAGACCATTTATCTGCAAATTCTGCTGATGGGACTGACGCCCAGCAATCGCCTCGCCCCGACCGAACAGGCCTTGTCGCGGCAGTTGATCTTCGACCTGGCCGCCAAGGCCCGGCTGATCCCGGTGGAAGCCTTGACTCAGCCGGTGCACGGCTATCTGGTGGACCAACAGATCGATTCCCCGCCGCGCTTTCTGCCGATTTCCGCAAGCAAATTGGGCCCCGGCTGCTTTCTGCTGGATCTGGAGCCGCTGCGCGACATTCTGGAGAAAAGCCGCGAAGCGCTGCAAAAGGCGCAGAACAATCGCCAACAAGGCCTGATGATAGACGAGTTGCAGCTCTTGTCCCTTTTGGTGGAGGAATGGCATCAGCCCAAACGCCGCCGCCACCCGCGGCTCAAAACCCAAACCATTATTGAAATCGTCGCCGCGCTGCCGGGCATCTGGTTCCATCGCAACGATCTGAGCTGGCAGTTACCCGGCATCGCCGCGGAAGAGGACACGCCGCGCCAACGCCCTCCGCCGCCGCCCTGCTTGCTGGCTATTTCCAACCAGAGCGACAACGGCCTGCTGCTGCACGGCCAACCGCGCGATCAATCTTTGCGCGCCGGCGAGTTGCTACTGGTCACGCCGCCCAATCAACCGGAAAACGCCAAGCTGGGCATCGCTCGCTGGGTCGCGTTGCGCGCGGACGGGCGGGAGATCGAATGCGGCGTGGAGTTCATCGGCGGGCCGCCCCAGCCCGCGCTGGCCGTGCCCAGCATTACCCATCCCGGCGACAGCTTTCAGTTCGTCTTGCTGCTGGCCACGCCTGCCGGCGCGCCCAAACTGCTGTTGATGGCGGGACGCCCGTATAGCCAGTTGCGCGAATTCCGCCTGCACGACGGCGAAGGGGAAAGCCTGATCCGGGTGTCGCGTCTGCACGCGCAGACTCCGCTGTTCCAGATCATGGAATACCGCGACAGCGAGCATTTCTGATCCAGATCAAGCTTTTATCGTGCCGCCTGGCCGGCCGGATGCCGCTGCCCGGATCAAAGC
This sequence comes from Chromobacterium sp. FG89, assembly GCF_057808735.1. Taxonomy (NCBI): domain Bacteria; kingdom Pseudomonadati; phylum Pseudomonadota; class Betaproteobacteria; order Neisseriales; family Chromobacteriaceae; genus Chromobacterium; species Chromobacterium sp. FG89. The sequence continues at coordinate 13,721 of NZ_JBMDIQ010000033.1, forward strand.
CCTTGTAATCAACGGGCTGGCGCCATCGCTTGGCCGCCGGCGGACGCCCTCGCCGCTGGAGACGGTCCGCCCCCCGTTTTTTCGGGTACACTCCCCCGCATCTATCGTTTTCGACTTATGGAGTTTTGGATGCGCTCGGTTATTCACGCCGCAGACCGGATTGTGGTCAAGGTGGGTTCCAGTCTCGTCACCAATGACGGCAAGGGCCTGGACAGGGCGGCGCTTGATCGCTGGGCCGCGGAGATCGCCGAGCTGAAGCGGCGCGGCAAACAGGTGGTGCTGGTTTCCAGCGGCGCAATCGCCGAGGGCTGCCAACGCTTGGGCTGGACCGTGCGCCCCAAGGGCGTGCACGAATTGCAGGCCGCGGCGGCGGTCGGCCAGATGGGCCTGTGCCAGGCCTACGAAACCGCCTTCCGCGGCTTTGGCCTGCAAACCGCGCAAATCCTGCTGACCCACGAGGACCTGGCCGACCGCACCCGTTACCTGAACGCCCGCTCCACGCTGACCAGCCTGTTGAACCTGAACGCGGTGCCCATCATCAACGAGAACGACACCGTCGTCACCGACGAAATCCGCTTCGGCGACAACGACACCCTGGGCGCGCTGGTGACCAATCTGATCGAGGCCGACGCGCTGATCATTCTCACCGATCAGCAAGGCCTGTACAGCGCGGACCCGCGCAAACACCCGGACGCGGAATTCATCCACGAAGCCGTCGCCGGCGAGGCCCGGCTGGAAGAGATGGCCGGCGGCGCCGGTTCCAGCGTGGGCACCGGCGGCATGATCACCAAGATTCTCGCCGCCAAGCGCGCGGCGCGCAGCGGCGCGGCCACCGTGATCGCCTGCGGCCGCGAGCATCAAGTGCTGTCGCGCCTGGCGGACGGCGAAGGCATCGGCACCCAGTTGCTGCCGCCCACTAGCCGCATGGCGGCGCGCAAGCAATGGCTGGCGGATCATCTGAAGCTGTCCGGCCGTCTGGTGCTGGACGCCGGCGCGGCGCTGGCGGTGCGGGAACGCGGCACCAGCCTGCTGCCTATCGGCGTTTGCGCAGTGGAAGGCGATTTCCTGCGCGGCGAGGCGGTGGCCTGCGTCGATCAGGAAGGCAAGGAAGTGGCGCGCGGCCTGGTCAACTACAGCTCCAGCGAAGCCCGCACCATCATGCAAAAACCCACCCGCGAGATCGAGGCCGCGCTCGGCTATATGATCGAACCTGAACTGATCCATCGCGACAATATGGTCGCGCTGTGAAGGAGGCGGAGGCGCCGCGACGCCTTCGCTCCGCTTCCCTTTTTACCCTCCCATTCTTTGAACTTAAGGATTCACGCGTATGAAAAAGCTGGCCCTTTCGGCGCTTCTGGCTCTGACTTGGGGCTCGGCAATGGCCGAGGACGTACTCCATATCTACAACTGGAACAACGCCTTGTCCGCAGACACCGCCAAGCGTTTCGAACAATCGTGCAAATGCAGGCTGGTGCAGGACTATTACGGGGACAACGAGGAAATGCTGGCCAAGCTGGCCGCCGGCGCCAAAGGCTACGACATGGTGTTTCCCACCGCCTTCGCCGTCAGCACGCTGATCAAGCAGGGCAAGACCCAGCCGCTGAACAAGGCGCTGCTGCCCAACTGGAAAAACCTCAATGCCGGCTATCTGAACTTGAACGCGCCGTTCGACGCCGGCAACAAGGTGGCCGCGCCCACCGTGGTGTCGCTGACCTTGCTAGGCTACAACGAAACCCAGTTGCAAAAAGCCGGCGTGCTGCCGCAGGCCAACAGCTGGGCGCTGATCTTCGATCCCGCGGTGCTGGCCAAGATCAAGGGCAGAGTCACCGTGCTGGATTCTCAGCGCGAACTGATGTCCGCCGCCCTGCTCTATCTGGGCAAGGACGCCAACTCCGTCCAGCCAGCAGACTGGAAGGCCGCGGCCGGCGTGATCCGCAAAGCCAAGCCCTATTGGGCCGCCTTCAACAACCAGAGCTATATCAAAGAGCTGACCGTCGGCAATATCTGGGTGGCACACGGCTATTCCAACGATCTGTTCCAGGCGCAGCAGGACGCGCAGCACGCCAAACGCCCGTTCAAGCTGGCTTACCAGCCGCAGAAAGAAGGCAATATCCTGGCGGTGGATAATATGGTGGTGTTGAAGGACGCCCCGCGTCCGGACCTGGCGCACCGCTTCATCAATTTCATGCTGGACGGCAAGAACGCCGCCGAGATTTCCAACCAGATCGGCGCAACCAATCCGGTCAAGGCGGCCGAGGCCTTCTTCAAACCGCAGATCAAGGCCAATCCGGTGATCATGCTGGAGCCGGCCAAGGGCAAATACGTGGCGCTGAAAGATCTGGACGTGAAATCCCGGCGCGATCTGAACCGCTTGTGGTCGCAAATCAAGATCGGCCGCTGAGCCGCGCCGCGCTTCAAAGAAAAATCCCGGTCCATGACCGGGATTTTTTCATTCGTCGGAGGCCTGCTCGCCTTTGCGCATCTCCACCGCCTTCATGATCACATAGGCCAGCATCGCGCACAGGAAGAACAACAACATCACCCAGGCAATCGAGCGCAGGGTGTCGATGAAGGTATTGAACAGCTCCAGCAACCAGCGTTCGCCGGTCAGCTCCATCACCGTGCTGCCCTTGCCCGCCGCCGGCGGCAGGTACTTCTCCAGCGCCCACTGCCGCACGCCGCCGGACACGCCGGTGACCACGATGGCGAAGAAAATGTACTTGCGCCAGGCATCGGTCAAATCCCGTCCCAGGACTCGCGCCAGAATCTTGTTGACCGCCGGATCGAAAAAGCGCGCGGTGAAAATCGAAGTGGCGATCGCCACCGCCAAGGTCAGGCCGAACAAAGCGTAGAACATAATCATCCCCCGCCGCAGCGGAATGCGTGAAAGCAGGCATTGTACGCCCGCGCGGCGGCGGCGGCGATCAAGGGATGGCCATGCTGCTGCGCGCAAGCGACAGCGCCGGCCGGCGCGTCAATCCCGCAACGGCAGCCCAAAGTGCTGATAGGCCAACGCCGTCGCCATCCGGCCGCGCGGAGTGCGCTGCAGATAGCCTTGCTGAATCAGGAAGGGCTCGATCACGTCTTCTATGGTGTCGGTGGATTCGCCGATGGCGGCCGCGACGTTGTCCAGCCCCACCGGCCCGCCGGAGAACTTCTCCAGAATGGCCTGCAGCAGTTTGCGGTCCATGACGTCCAGGCCGGCCGGGTCCACGTCCAGCATCGCCAGCGCGGCGTCCGCCACCTGGGCGCTGACCACCCCGTCGGCCCGGACCTCGGCGTAATCCCGCACCCGGCGCAGCAGCCGGTTGGCGATGCGCGGCGTGCCGCGGCTGCGGCGCGCCACTTCGAACGCGCCGTCGTCGGCCAGCTTGACGTTCAACAAGCCGGCGGAACGGCTGACGATGCGGGTCAGTTCCTCCGCGTTGTAGAACTCCAGCCGCGCGACGATGCCGAAACGGTCGCGCAGCGGATTGGTCAGCATGCCGGCGCGGGTGGTGGCTCCCACCAGGGTGAACGGCGGCAGATCGATCTTGACCGAACGCGCCGCCGGCCCCTCGCCTATCATGATGTCGATCTGATAATCCTCCAGCGCCGGATAGAGGATTTCCTCCACCACCGGGCTCAGCCGGTGGATCTCGTCGATGAACAGCACATCGTGCGGCTCCAGATTGGTCAGCAAGGCGGCCAGATCGCCCGCCCGCTCCAGCACCGGCCCCGAGGTCTGGCGCAAATTCACCCCCATTTCGCGGGCGACGATGTGCGCCAGCGTGGTCTTGCCCAAGCCGGGCGGGCCGAACAGCAGCACGTGGTCCAGCGCTTCGCTGCGGCGCTTGGCCGCTTCGATGAAGATCTCCAGCTGTTCGCGCGCCTTCTTCTGGCCGACGTACTCGTCCAGCTGCTTGGGCCGCAAGGCGCGCTCCAGCGCCTCCTCCTGGCTGGACAGGCTTTGCTGGGTGACGATGCGCGGCTCGGGCGCGCCGCCGTACAGGTTGTCGGTTTCAATCATGGTGTCAGCCGCCGGCCAAAAAAACGAATGCCCAATCTTACCACCGCGCTATAATCGCCGCTGGCCCGCCCATCATCGCGGGCCAACGCAACGTCTTCAGGGCGGGGTGCAATTCCCCACCGGCGGTATGATCGCAAGATCGAGCCCGCGAGCGCTTCCGCTTCCCAGCGGAAGGTCAGCAGATCTGGTGACAGGCCAGAGCCGACGGTAATAGTCCGGATGAGAGAAGACGACATGGCCGCCTGCCGCGCTACGCGCGGCCGCGGCGTGTTCGCTGCGCGCTAGTGCGCGCGGGTTGGCTTGCGCCGGCCCTTTTCACGCCCTGGAACCTGTTTCTCAAACGACCCGAGGACCGTTTCCATGAGTATCGCCACACACCCCGACATCTTGTCCCAACGCGTAGAGGCGGCGCTGAACGCCTTGCGCAGCGGCCTGCCAGTCATCGTTCCCGATGATCACGACCGCGAGAACGAGGCCGACCTGATCCTGGCCGCCGACGCGCTGAGCGAGGCCGAAATGGCGCGTCTAATCCGCGATTGCAGCGGCATCGTCTGCCTGTGCCTGACCGCCGAGCACGCCGCCCGACTGCAATTGCCGCCGATGACGCAACGCAACGGCAGCCGCTACGGCACCGCCTTCACCGTCAGCATAGAAGCCGCCCAGGGCGTGTCCACCGGCGTGTCCGCCGCCGACCGGGTGCGCACCATCCAGGCCGCCGTCCACCCGCAGGCGCAGGCGGGCGACGTGGTCAGCCCCGGCCATGTCTTCCCGCTGGTGGCCGCCGCCGGCGGTGTGCTGAGCCGCCGAGGCCATACCGAGGCCGCGGTGGAACTGGCGCGCCTGGCCGGCTTCCAGCCCGCCGGCGTGCTCTGCGAGCTGATGAACCCCGACGGCAGCATGATGCGCGGCGCGCAAATCGCGGACTACGCTCAAACGCACGCGCTGCCCGTTCTGAGCGTGGCCGAACTGGCTGAATGGATTTCCCGCCAGAACTTAGCTGCCGCTCCGCTGTCTGCTTGATCTTTGCCCTTAGCCGCGGGCCTGCGCCCGCGGCGTCGACGCCGACCCCATCATGCTTCGTTTCGTTTCATTCCGCAGCCTGTTGCTGGCCAGCTTTCTGATCGTCGCCGTCGTGCCCTCGGCCGTGCTGATCCAGCTGCGCAACGAGCTGGGACACGCCGCCTCCACGCTGCGCTCGCATCAGGAGCAAGCCAAGGAATGGCTGGACGCCAACCGCGTGTCGCGCGAGCAATCCATTCAATTCGAACGCGCCACCCGCCAGGCTCAAATCCTGAAAGACCGCGTGCTGGCCAAAACCGCCGCCGGCGCCTGGCAGGAGATCGAGCTAGCGCAACGCAAATTGCAACGCGGCGACGACGACGAGTTGACGCTCAGCGCCCGGGCCATTCTGGCGATCCAGCCGCAACTCCAGGCCCTGCCGGCGCGCGCCGGCGCGCAACGCGACCGCTTGTTCCGCCAGCTGGACCTGCACCTGACCGCGCAAGGCCAATTGATCAACCGCCAACTGGAACAAAGCCAGCGCCAATGGCAGGACTCGATCACGGAAATGCGCCGTACCGCCGACCGTCTGGCCTGGCTGTCGCTGGCCTCCGCGCTGGCGCTGGCGCTGGCGATGACCTTGTTGATCAGCTGGCCGCTGCGCAAGCTGCAAGCCAAGATCGCGCGGATGAGCGACGGGGCGCGGCTGCAGGACTGGCGCCAGTCCGGCCCCGCCGACCTGCAGCGTCTGGCGCGCGAGCTGGCCCAGCTAGACCGCCGGCTGGCGGCGCTGGAAGAACAGAAAGGCCGTTTCTTCCGCCAAGCGTCCCATGAGCTGAAAACGCCGCTGGCCGCCATCCACGAAGCCGCCGCGCTGCTGCGCGAAGAAGTGATAGGACAGCTGTCCGCGCAGCAGCAGGAGATCGTCGCCATCCTGCAAAACAATGCGCAAACCCTGCGTCAGCGCGTGGAAGCCTTATTGCGCTATGATGCCGGCCAATGGCTGTCCGAGACGCTGACCGTGGAAACCTTCGATCTGCCGGCGCTGATTGCGGAGCGGCTGCAGGCCAGCCGTCCGCTATTGCAGGCCAAACGCCTTGCCGCCGACGTCCTGGGCGATGCGGATCGGGTCAACGGCGACCGCTCCAAAGTGGAAACCATTCTGGACAATCTATTGATCAACGCCATCCGCCACAGCCCCGCCGGCAGCGCCTTGAGCCTGCGCCACGGCCGCGACGCCGGCGGCGTCTGGCTGGAAATCCGCGATCAAGGCCCCGGAGTGCCGGACGCCTATCGGGAAAAAATTTTCGAACCGTTCTGGAGCGGCTCGCCGCCGCCAGGCGAACTGCCCGGCACCGGGCTAGGCCTGGCGATGGCGCGCGGCTTCGCCCAATTGATGCGCGGCGAACTGACGCTGGAATCCAAACCTCAGGCCGGCGCCTGCTTCCGCCTGCAGTGGCCGGAACCGGAGAACAAGACATGAAGACATCTCGCTTTTGGGCTCTCAACGCGCGCCGGCTGCTTTGGCTGTGCGGCCTGCTGGCCCTGAGCGCCTGCGCTCATCAAGGCCAGCCGGTCGCCGTGCCCGCCGCGCCCATCATCCGTTGCCCGGACGCCAACCAGATCCTGCTGCTGCTGAGCCAGACGCGGGAAATCCAGGCGCTGAGCCTGGCCGGAAGGGAAAGCTGCGGCAGCGCCCGCTTGCTGACTCTGCTGCAACAGGCGCAGACGGCGGAGAGCCGCGCCGATGTGCAAAAACTGCAGGCCCAATTGGAAAGTCTGCTCGCCAAAACCGATAATCTGGACCCGGCCAGCCAGGGTCTTGCGCGGCTGCCGCTTCAACAGCTGCAGGAAAGACGCAAGCTGGCGGAAGCGCTGGAACGACAGCAGGCGCAGAACCGCGATCTGCAAAAACGCTACGACGACTTGAACGGCAAGCTCAACGCCTTGCGCGAAGTCGAGCGCGAACTCCAGCTGAAACCCAGCAAAACCAAAGGAGGCCAGCCATGAGCGCCATCGCCCGCATCGTCTTGGTGGACGACGATCCCGATCTGTTGCGCTTGCTCGGCCTTCGCCTCGGCGCCGCCGGCTACGAGGTCGAAGCGCTGGACAGCGCCGAAGCGGCCTTGAACGCGCTGGCGGCCCGCCGCGCCGACTTGCTGCTGACGGACTGGCGCCTGCCCGGCATGGATGGTCTGGAGCTGTTTGAACAAGTCCGCCAACGCTACCCCGCGATGCCGGTGATTCTGCTGACCGCCCACGGCACGGTGCCGGACGCCGTGGAAGCGGTCAGCCGCGGCGTGTTCGGCTATCTGGTCAAACCCTTCGACGGCAAGGCGCTGCTGGACAAGGTGGCCCAAGGGCTATCGCTGGCGGGCCCCGGACGCGCGGTCGATCAGGCCGCGGCCGGCTGGCGCTCCGGCCTGGTCAGCCGCAGCCCGGCGATGGAGGAACTGCTGGCCGAGGCCCGCATGGTCGCCGCCACCGGCGCCAGCGTGCTCCTGCGAGGCGAAAGCGGCACCGGCAAGGAAGTGCTGGCCAAGGCCATCCACCTAGCCAGCCCGCGCGCCGGCCAGCCCTTCATCGCGGTCAACTGCGGGGCGATTCCGGACAATCTGCTGGAAAGCGAGCTGTTCGGCCATGAAAAAGGCTCGTTCACCGGCGCCAACGCGCGCCAGACCGGCCTGATCCAACAGGCGGACGGCGGCACCCTGTTCCTGGACGAGATCGGCGATATGCCGCCGCCGCTGCAGGTCAAACTGCTGCGCGTGCTGCAAGAGCGCGAGGTGCGTCCGGTCGGCGCGACGCGGGCGACCCCGGTGGATATCCGTCTGGTGTCGGCCACGCATCGCGAGCTGGAAGCGCTGATTCAGGAAGGCAGCTTCCGAGAGGATTTGTTCTACCGCCTGAACGTGGTGTCGCTGCGCCTGCCGCCGCTGGCGGAACGCCGCGAAGACATTCCTCTGCTGGCCGCGCATTTCCTGGAAAAAATCGCCACCCGCTATCAAAAGGCCGTCAGCGGTTTCGCCGCCGACGCGCTGGAATACCTGAGCGCGGCGCCCTGGCCGGGCAATATCCGACAATTGGCCAATGTGGTTGAACAATGTTGCGTGCTGACCACCGGCTCTCTGGTAACGCTGGCGCAAGTACAGAAAGCCGTCGCCAGTGAAGAAAGCGCGATTCCAACGCTGGCGGAAGCCAAGCGGCAATTCGAACGCGACTATCTGGAACGCCTGTTGCGGCTGACCGGCGGCAATGTCAGCGACGCCGCGCGCCTGGCGGACCGCAACCGCACCGAGTTTTACCGCTTGCTGCAAAAACACGAACTGACGCCGGCCGCCTTCAAGCTGGAATAAGCGCGGCGACGCGACTGGCGTGACGGAAACGGAGCGCCTCTACGCCTGTCGCCAATCGGCGACAGGCAAAACCCCAAGCAAATCAAAGCCCTGTCCATCTCCACCGACATTCTGTCGCCTAACGGCGACAGAATGGCCGCTTCCTGCAATCAAACTCAAGCCACAAAAAACGCAAGACTTTGAAAAATAAGAAAAAACTAAAGCTGGCACGCCTTTTGCCATAGGGAAAGCGCAAATGATCGAAGCGCGGCAGACTCAAGCGCAAGCGATGTGACTCACTCTCTCGAAAAGGTTAATCCCATGAAGAAATCCACTCTTGCCATTGCCCTGATGACTTCCCTGTTCGCCGGCGCCAGCTGGGCGGCTCAAGACGCCAGCGCTCCGGCTGAACAAGCTCAACGCGCCACCGCCGCCAAGGCTGACGCCAGCGCCCCGGCCGAACAAGCTCAACGCGCCACCGCCGCCAAAGGCGACGCCAGCGCCCCGGCCGAACAAGCTCAACGCGCCACCGCCGCCAAGGGCGACGCCAGCGCTCCGGCCGAACAAGCTCAACGCGCCACCGCCGCCAAGGGCGACGCCAGCGCACCGGCTGAACAAGCTCAACGCGCCACCGCCGCCAAAGGCGACGCCAGCGCGGCTGAAGCCCTGATCGCCGAAGCCGCGCCGAGCGCCGCCGCCGGCCTGAATCAAGCGGTGCAGGAAGCTGTGACCAAAGCCGCAGCCCAGGTTGGCGCCAATATCCAGACCAGCGTGAAGGCCGGCGAAGTCACCCTGAGCGGCACCGCGCCCAGCGAAGAAGCGCTGCGCCGCGTAGCCGAAGAAGCCTCCCGCGTGCCGGGCGTGACCGCGGTTCGCACCAACGTCACCCTCAAAGCCGCAGGCTAAACCCCTCTAGTTCGTCGGCGCGCTGCCCGTCTGGCTCGCTTGCCCTGAGTACAGCAGCGCCGACCCTCGCTTTACCCGGAGTCGTCCCAAGGAACGCACGCAAGTGTGCCCGCCTCCATTCGCCGCCCTTCTGGGCGGCCTTTTTTTATTCGCGGGCGCTATCGTTTTCCGCCGGCCCACACCGCTGCAGCGGCTTCGTCCCTGTTCATATAGCGGTTGATCAGACGCAGCATGGTGCCGTCGCGGTTCATGCCGTCAACCAACTGGCGCCAGGCTCTGGCTTCGCTGTCGGGGAAAGCCCGCTTGGTCAACACCAGGCTGCGCGGGCTGGGTGCGTCGTCTTTCTCCCAGTCCGCCACTTTCACCCTGTCTTCCAAACCGTGTTGTCTGATTTTCTGCCGATACACCATGGGCGTGGAGAAAATGCCCGCAACGCGACGCTGGTCCAGCATGCGGAACAGGACATCCTCCTCCGCCACTTCCACCAAACGGCGCTGCACGCCCAATTGCAAAACCAAGGGATCGAAATAACGGCTGGTGCTGTAACTGCGCACGATGGCCCAGCGGCTGGACGGAGCATCCTGGATGAAGGACTCCATCGAGCGGATGGAGTCGGGCACGTCTATCGATAAAATCGCATACTGACGCAGCTGGATGTAGTTGAAAAACCAATAGATTTTGCTGCGCTCCGGAGTCTCGATCGCGGAACCGGTCATATCCAGCGAGCCGATTTCCAGTTCCTGCCAGATGCGAGCCCGCGGCATCACCACGAACTCGAACTCGCAACCGCTGCGCCGCCGCAATTCCTCCGCCACGTCTCGATCCAAGCCGCGGCCGGCGCTGTAGAACTGGCCGATCTCGTAAAAAGCGAAACGGATCGGCCGCTGCGGACACGACACGCCGCCATGAGCGCCGCCGGCCCAGCAGGCCGCCAGCAACAGACATGCTCGCGCCAGTCCTGTTTTCACGGTGGGTACGCCTCCCGGCCATGCCGGATTCATCGCCATGCCCAGCGCACGGCACTCCCCACTATAGGCAAAGCGCCGCCGGCTTTAAGAGCCGGCTCGCGTTTTCAGAACTTCATCAGGCTCTTCAGGGCGAGACGCACGCCCTCGCTCACCGTCACCTCGGCCGGCAGGCCCTTGGTGGCGGCCGCGGCCTCCTTCTCGTTGTAACCCAAGGCCAGCAGCGCGTTGACGATGTCCCCCTTCTCATCCGGCGTGGCGGCGAAAGCCAGGCCCCCCGGCGCGGTCAGCGTGCTGCCGGTGGCCAATTTGCCGCGCAGCTCCAGCACCAGACGCTCGGCGGTCTTCTTGCCTATGCCCGGCACCGCGGACAAGCGCTTGATGTCTTCGCTGGCCACCGCCACCGCCAGTTCATCGGTGGTCATGCCGGACAGGATGGCCAGGGCGATCTTGGCGCCGATGCCGGTCACCTTGACCAGTTGCCGGAAGGTCTGTCTATCCTCCTTGCTGGCGAAGCCGAACAGCAGATGGGCGTCTTCTCGCACCACCAGATGGGTGAACAGCGTGGTTTTCTGACCCAAGGCCGGTAATTGATAAAAAGTGGTCATCGGCACATCGACTTCATAGCCGACCCCGTTGACGTCCAGCACCACTTGCGGGGGCAGTTTTTCGATGAGATTGCCGCTCAGGCGTCCAATCATGTTCCGGTTCTTTCTTCAAGCGATTACAGGCGCGTCGGCTAGACCAGCCGGCCGCCGCGAATTTTCAGGCCGCTCTGCGCCAGCTGGCCCAAGGCGCCGGCGCTGAGATTGGCGTGCGCCAAGGCCACCGCCAGCGCGTCGGCGGCGTCGGCCTGGGGCGTGCCGGACAAATTAAGCATCCGCACCACCATGTGCTGCACCTGCTCCTTGGCGGCCTTGCCGTGACCGGCGACGGACTGCTTGACCTGCAGCGCGGTGTATTCCGCCACCGGCAGGTCCCGCAACACCAGCGCGCTGATGCAGGCGCCGCGCGCCTGACCCAGCATCAGCGTGGCTGCCGGATTGACGTTGACGAACACTTGCTCGATCGCCGCCGCCTGTGGTTGGTAGGTATCGATCACGCCGAACAGGCCGTCGACGATCACGCGGATACGATCGCTCAAAGGCGCGCCCGGCGGCGTGCGGATGCAGCCGGAGGCCACGTAATGGCGTTGCTGGCCGACCAGATCGATCACCCCGAAGCCGGTGATGCGGCTGCCGGGGTCGATGCCGAGGATGCGGCGCGCGCCGGGAAGAAGCTGAGCCGACATCGCCTCAGCCCGGGACGGCGCGCAATTGCGCATCCAACTGCCGCAATTGCTGCGGCGTGCCCACATTGTGCCAGACGCCGTTGAAATACTCGCCGCTGGCCCGCCCGGCCGCGATCGCGGCGTCGTAAAACGGACGCATCGGCGCGAAGCGGCCTGCGGAAAGGCCGGCGAACATGCGGGTATCGTAAAGGCCGATGCTGGAGAAGGTCAGCTTGCGCTCGCCGTCGGCGCGCAGGCCGCCGTCCGGCTCCAAGGCGAAATCCCCGCCCGCGTGGAAAGCCGGATTGTCCGTCATCACCAAGTGCATGCCCGGTTCCTCAAGGCCCTCCAGCGCGTCCAGCCGCGGCAGCAGGCTTGCGTAGTCGTAATCGGTATAAATGTCCGCCGCCACGCACAGAAAAGCGCGCTCCCGTCCCGCCCGCAAGCAGGGCAAGGCCTTGGCGATGCCGCCTGCGGTTTCCAAGGGCTCGCCCTCGGCGGAATAGGCGATGCGCGCGCCAAAGCGGCCGCCGTCTCCCAGCACCTGTTCTATCTGCGCGCCCAGCCAGGCGTGATTGATCACGATGTCGGCGAAACCGGCCGCCACCAAGCGCTCGATCTGCCAGACGATCAGGGGCTTGCCGCCCACCTCCAGCAAGGGCTTGGGCGCATGGTCGGTCAACGGCCGCATCCGCTCGCCGCGGCCGGCCGCCAGAATCATGGCTATCGGCATGCTCATCCCTTGTAGCTCAAGGCCGGGTAGGTCGATTGCAGCTCGTCATCGGTCTGATCCTTGCCCACCAACTGCAGCAACAACTGATAGAGCGGCGCCAGCTCCTGGTAACGCCGGGTGGTCCGTTTCAGATACTTGATGAAACGCGGAATCTCGGCGCGGTACTTGTCCTTGCCGTCGCGATGGGACAGACGCGCGAAGATGCCGGCCACTTTCAGGTGGCGCTGCACGCCCATCCATTCGAAATCGCGGTAGAAGACGTCGAATTCGGCCGGAACCGGCAGGCCGGCAGCGCGCGCCTTTTCCCAGTAGCGGATCGCGATATCGAGCACGAAGGGCTCGTCCCACTCGATGAAAGCGTCGCGCAGCAGGCTGACGATGTCGTAGCTGACCGGACCGTACACCGCGTCCTGAAAATCCAACACCCCGGGCTTGCCCGGCGTCAGCATCAGATTACGCACGATGAAATCCCTGTGCACGAACACCTTGGACTGGGCCAACAACACCGGCAGCAAGGCCTTGACCCCGGCATCCCACAGCTGGCGTTGCGCGAAATCCAGCGGCCGACCCAATTCCTTGGCGCAGAACCACTCCGGAAACAGGTTCAACTCGCGCGTCAGCAGCGCTTCGTCGTATTCCGGCAACACTCCCGGCTGACTGGCAGACTGGATCTCCACCAGGGTGTCCAGCGCCTCCAGCAATAGATGGCGCCGCACCTGTTCGCGCCCATCATGCTCCAAGGCGGCCAGATAGGTGACCCGGCCCAGGTCCTCCAGCAGCAGCAGGCCCTGCCCTCTATCCCGCGCCAGCAGCTTGGGAACATTGACCATGGCGAAAACGTCGCGCACTTGCACATAGGCGTCGGTGCTCATTTTTTCCGGTGGCGCGTCCATCACGATGCAACTCGCGCCGTCCGGCCAGGTCGCACGGAAGTAGCGCCGGAAGTCGGCATCCGCGGCGGCGAATTCAAGCCCGATGTCCTGTCCCGGGTACAAATCCGCCAGCCATTTTTTGATGAGTTCCTGTCTATGCATGTCGCTTCGTCTTGGTGCTGATAGAATTGGCTGATTTTATACTGCCCCGCCGCCCCTTAGATATGGCTTTGTGCATGCCCAGAATCAAACCCAATCCGCTGGCCCTGGCGCTGGCGGCCGCGTTCTCACTACAGCCGGCGCTGGCGCTGGCCGATGAAGACGCCCCTATCGCCCTGCCCACCCCGCCCAAGGCCGAAGGCCAGACCCACGTCACCGCCGACGATATGGACGGCGAGATGAATGTGGAGCTGAAAGCCCGCGGCAATGTGGTGGTCACCCGCGACGACCAGAAACTGGAGTCCGACTGGCTGGACTATTACCAGAACAAGGACCGGGTCAAGGCCGGCGACCGCTTCAAGATGACGCGCGGCGTCGATGTGGTCACCGGCACCACGCTGGATTACAACGTCGCCAACTACAGCGGCACCGGCATGAACCCGGTGTTCGCCATGGGCAAGCCGGCGCCCACAGCCAAGGGCGCGCCGGCCGGCCCCCGGCCGATGAGCACGGTGCCGATGCGCGGCGACGGCCAGCAAGTGGATTTCCGCGGCCAGAACGAGTATCGGGTCTACAACAGCCGCATCAATAGCTGCGAACCCGGCGACGACTCCTGGTATCTGAACTCCTCGCTGCTGGACCTCGACTACAACAACGGCGTTGGCGTCGCCCGCAACGCGCGGCTGAATTTCTACGGCGTGCCCATCCTGTACACCCCGTGGATGGACTTCCCGCTCAACGGCAACCGCAAGAGCGGTTTCCTGCCGCCCACCTTCAAGACCGGCACCAACGGTACCGAAGTCGCGCTGCCCTATTACTGGAATATCGCGCCCAACTACGACGCGACCATCACCCCGCATTTCAACGACAAGCACGGCACCATGCTGGGCGCGGAATTCCGCTATCTGCAGCCCAATTACGCCGGCTCGATCTACACCGAGCAATTGCCCAAGGACAAGGTCACCGACAAGAACCGCTACGCCTGGTATGCGACGCATAACCAGACGTTGGCGCCGGGTCTGACCTTCGGCTACAACGCCAACTACGTCTCCGACCCCAACTACTTCAAGGATTTCGGCGACCGTCTCAGCATCGCCGCCAACGTCAACCTGGTGCGCGAGGCCTGGCTCAGCTACGGCTTCGGCTGGCAGGGCGGCTCGGCCAACGCCACTTTGCGCGCTCAGCGCTACCAGACCCTGTTGGAAAAGCCGACGTCAGGGGATATTCCCTATGCGCGGCTGCCGCAGCTGACTTTCACGGCCAACCAGCAATTGTCGCAGGGCTTCAGCGCCAATCTGCAAAGCGAACTGACCCGCTTCTCCCATCCGACTCTGCAAACCGGCGACCGCCTGGTCGCCTACCCCAGCCTGACGTGGAGTCTGGACAAGAGTTGGGGCTTTCTGCGTCCCAAGCTTGGCCTGCACCTGACCGAATATAATCTGGACGCGCTGCCCGGCCAGCAGAGCCGTTCGGTGTCGCGCAGCCTGCCTATTTTCAGCACCGACGCCGGCCTCTATTTCGACCGCGATACCGAGTTTCTGGGCCAGGATCATCTGCTGACGCTGGAGCCGCGCCTGTTCTACGTCAATATTCCAACCCGCAATCAGAACAACCTTCCCAACTTCGACACTTCGCTAAACGATTTCAACTTTGCGCAGCTGTTCACCGAGAATCGTTTCTCCGGCTCCGACCGTGTCAACGGCGCCAATCAGCTGACCACGGCGCTGACCAGCCGCCTGATCAGCCAAGAAAACGGCCTGGAGCGGCTACGGCTGACCGTGGGCAAGCGCTATTATTTCAACCAGGACGACATCCAGTTGGATGGAGTGCCGAAACAACGCACCGTCAGCGGCTCCAATCTGCTGCTGGGCGCCAGCGGCGATCTGGCCCAGGGCTGGCGCTTGGACAGCTCCTATGAATGGAACGAGGCGCTGAAAACCACCGAACGCTACAATGCCCAGCTGCGCTACAACCCGGCGCCTGGCAAGGTGCTCAGCGCCCGCTACCGCTACGGCCGCTACGAGCAGTTGGACAACTCCACCTTGTACGGCCCCTTGCGCCAGGTCGATATCGGCGCTCAATGGCCTATCGCCAAGAAATGGTATGCGCTGGGCCGCTACAACTATTCGCTGGCCGACCGCAAGCCGCTGGAACAACTGGCCGGATTCGAGTACAACGACGGTTGCTGGTCGGCTCGTCTGGTCGGTCAGCGCTATGTCAGCGACCTGATCACCACCAAGAACGCCATTTATTTCCAGCTGGAATTCAAGGGCCTTGGCGGCTTCGGCAACAATCCGCTCAACACGCTGAAGCTGGCGATTCCCGGCTATAGCAAGACTAACGATTTATAAGCGATGATCATGAAACAGACTCTGCTCGCCCTGCTGCTGGCCGGCGCCCTGCAAGGCGCCGTCGCCGCTCCCGCCGCCCCGGTCAAAGAAGTGGACCGCATCGTCGCGGTGGTCAACAAGAACGTGATCACCTGGCTGGATCTGCAATCCCGCGTCGACGAAGCCATCAAACAGCTGCAAGCGCAGAAAGTGACGCCGCCGGCGCGCGCCGTGCTGGAAAAACAGATGCTGGAACAGATGATCACCGAGGAGGTTCAGCTGCAGTACGCCGCCAGCGGCGGCCTGCGCATCGACGACGCCGCGGTGGATCAGGCGGTGGCCAATCTGGCCAAGCAGAACAAGATGGACGTGGCCGGCCTGAAAGCCCAGCTGGCCAAGGAAGGCCTGGCCTTCGACAAGCTGCGCGCCGAAGTGCGCAAGGAACTGACCATCGCGCGCCTGCGCGACAGCGAAGTCGCCGCCAAGGTCAACGTCAACGAGACCGAAGTCGATCAGGTGCTGAAAAGCGCGCAGAGCGGCAACCGCGCCGAATACCACCTGGCCAGCATCCTGATCAACGTGCCGGAACGCGCCGACGCCAAGCAGATCGACGCGCTGTCGAAGAAGGCCGAGAAAGCGCTGACGGATCTGGAGGCCGGCCAAGCCTTCGCCAAGGTATCGGCCAGCTACTCCGACGCCCCCAATGCGCTGAAAGGCGGCGACATGGGCTGGCGCAGCGCGGTGTCGCTGCCGGTTGAGTTCGTGCAGATGCTGGAACAGCTGAAAACCGGCCAGCACACCAATGTGATCCGCACCCAGCAAGGCTTCTTCATCTTCCAGTTGCAGGACAAACGCGACAGCGGCGCGCCGATGATGGTGGAGCAATACCATGTGCGCCACATTCTGATCCGCACCAACGAGGCGGTGTCGGCCAACGACGCCAAAACCCGCATCGAACAGGTGCGCGACCGCATCCAGCGCGGCGCCAAGTTCGCCGACATGGCCAAGCTCTACTCCGAAGACGGCAGCAACGCCAAGGGCGGCGATCTGGGCTGGGTCAATCTGGGCGATCTGGTGCCGGATTTTGAGAGCGCGATGACGCAACTGCCTATCGGCCAATTGTCGCCGGCGGTGCGCACGCCCTTCGGCTGGCATTTGATCCTGGTGGAAGGCAAGCGCAATCAAGACGTGTCCGGCGACCGCGAGCGGCTGGCGGTCAAACAACAGATCCGCTCCCGCAAGATCGAACAGGCGTACGCCGACTGGGTGCGCCAGCTGCGCGACTCCGCCTTCGTCGAAGAACGGCTGGACGAGAAGTAAGATGAACCTCCCCGTATTGGCCGTCACCACCGGAGAACCAGCCGGCGTGGGGCCGGATCTGGCGCTGCGGCTGACGGAGGCCGGCGTCGGCGCGCGCTGCGTGCTGATCGGCGACAAGACCTTGCTGGCCGCGCGCGCGCGGCAGCTGGGTCTCTCGCTTTCGCTGTACGATTACGCGCCGGACACGCCCGCGCCGGCACAGGGGTTGGAGGTCTGCCATGTGCCGCTGGCGGTTCCGGCCGTTCCCGGCCGGCTGGACCCGGCCAACGCCGGCTATGTGCTGGCGACGCTGGACCGCGCCATCGACGGCTGCCTTAGCGGCGAATTCGCCGCCATGGTGACCGCGCCGGTGCACAAGGGCGTCATCAACGACGGCGGCGTCGCCTTCTCCGGCCACACCGAATACCTGGCCGAACGCACGCACACGCCCAAGGTGGTGATGATGTTGGCCGGCGGCGGCATGCGCGTGGCGCTGGCCACCACCCATCTGCCGCTGCGGGACGTCGCCGACGCCATCACCGCGGACAGCCTGGAGCAGGTCATCCGCATCCTGCACGGGGATCTGCGCGCCAAGTTCGGCATCGCCGCGCCGCGCGTGCTGGTGGCGGGCCTGAATCCGCACGCGGGCGAAGGCGGCCATCTGGGGCGCGAGGAAATCGAAATCATCGAACCGCTGCTGGCGCGGCTGCACGGCGAGGGCATGGACCTGATCGGCCCCTTGCCAGCCGACACCCTGTTCAACCCCGACAAGCTGCGGCGCTGCGACGCGGTGCTGGCGATGTATCACGATCAAGGCTTGCCGGTGCTCAAACACGCCAGCTTCGGCGCCGGCATCAACATCACCCTGGGCCTGCCCATCGTCCGCACCTCGGTCGACCACGGCACCGCGCTGGATCTGGCCGGCAGCGGTCAGGCCCACCCGGGCAGTCTGTTCGAGGCCGTGCAGCTGGCGGCGCAACTGGCCGCCTCCGCCGCGAACTGACTCAGCGGACGATCACCTCGTCCGGCAACTCGTTGACGCTGGGCCCGCCTCGGAGCGGCGCATGCTCGATCAACAAAGCGTGTATCCGCCACAAGCCGGCCTCCAGGCCGGCCACTCGCTTGCCTTCCGCCATCGCGCGTCCGACTTCGGCGCAAATCTCCTCCCAGGCCCGCGACGGCACCCGCCGGTCTATGCCGCGATCGGCGACGATTTCAATGCGGCGCTCCGCCAGCAACACATACACCAGCACGCCGGTGTTCTCCTCGGTGTCCCATACCCTCAGCAGACCGAACCACTCCAGCGCCCGTTCTCGAGCGCTCATGCCGCGCCAGGCGTCGCGCCAATCCAGCGCCGACTCCACCACAAAGCGCAGCTGACCAGCGTGTTCGCGTTCCGAAGCCGCGATGCCTTGCTGCAGACGCGCCAGTTCCGCGGCGGGAAAACGCCGTCGCGCCAAATAGCCGGTGCTGGCCAGATGACGCAGCGCTCTATGCCATGATTTCCACATCACCAATCTCCCGAAGCGCCGCCGCCGCCAAATCCCCCGCCGCCGCCGGACCAGCCGCCTCCGCGGCCGCCGCTGCTTCCGCCGCGCCAACTCCCGCCGCCACCGCCGCCGAACGACAAGCCGTGGGCGCCAATCACCAGGCACAGGAGCGCCGCCACCGCCCCGGCCAGCAAGGCGAACAAGACGCCTGCGCCCAGCAGCAAGGCCGCGGCGACGCCCAGGCCGCCCATGATGAGGCTGCCGATCAAGCGTCCGAACAGGCGGCTGACGACGCCGGCGCCGAACAAGACCGCGAACGCCAGCGCCGGCCAACTGTCTTCCCAGCCCTGCTGCTGAGTCCGCGTCGGCGGGGGCAGCTTTTCGCCGTCGATCAGGCCTTCCAGCTGCGACGCCGCCGCTTGAATGCCCTGAAAGCGCAAACCCTGCTTGAACAGAGGCCTCAGCGTGTCCTGCAGAATGCGCTTGGCGTAGATGTCGGGAATCGCGCCCTCCAGGCCGCGGCCCACCAACAACTGGGTCTTGTGCTGATCCGCCACGATCAGCAGCAGCACGCCGTCGTCCACCCCCTTGCGCCCCAGCTTCCAGGCGTCCATCACCCGGGTGCCGTAGTCAAAAGGCGTTTCCGGCTCCACCGACGGCACGATCAACACCGCCAGCTGACTGCCTTTGCGCTGATGAAAGCTCAGCAATTGCCGTTCCAATTGTCCGCGCTCGTCCGCCGATAAAAAACCGGCCAGATCCACCACCGGCGAACTGGGCGGCGGCACCGCCAGTTCCGCCCGCGCCAACTGCGCGCACAGCAGCAACGCGATGCCCAAGCAACGCCATAGTGCCCTCATCTTATTTGCTCGCCTCCGGCTCGCCGAAGCTGACCTGCGGCGCGGTGGAAATGGCCTTCTCGTTCTCCACGGTGAAATTCGGCCGGGTCTTCAGGCTGAACATCATCGCGGTCAGGTTATTGGGAAAGGTCCGCACCGTGCTGTTGTACGCCTGCACCGAATCGATATAACGCTTGCGCGCCAAGGCGATGCGGTTCTCGGTGCCCTCCAGCTGCGCCTGCAGATCGCGGAAGGATTGATCCGCCTTCAACTGCGGATAGTTTTCCGACACCACCAGCAAGCGGGACAAGGCCGAGCCCAGCTGATTCTGCGCCGCGGCGAAATCATTGAGCTTTTTCTCGTCCGTCGCCATCGAGGCATCCATCTGGATGCTGCCCACCCGCGCCCGCGCGGCGGTGACTTGGGTCAGCACCTCTTTTTCATGCTTGGCGTAGCCTTGCACCGTCTTGACCAGATTGGGAATCAGATCCGCGCGCCGCTGGTATTGATTGATCACCTCGGACCAGGCCGCGTTGGCCGCCTCGTCCTGAGTCTGCATCGCGTTGTAACCGCAGCCGCTCAGCGACGCCGCCAATAACAAAGCCATCGCCCACTTCTTCCACATCATCCTGTTCTCCATTCCCGTCGTGGCCGCGCCATCCCGATCAGCGCAACGCGTTCGAGCTTCAGTTTACCCATAAAAAGCATAAAACCAGCAGTTTTCGCCCCGCCTATGGAATAGCGCGCACCATTCCCTCCCCTGCGCGGCCAGACCGGCAAGACCGGCGCGCTCCGCCCCCGGCCCGCCTTGCCCAACAATATACAATTCGCGCCAATATCTTGAAGTAAAGAGGGAAATCCCTAGTGAATACGGGTTTTTCGCAACGCAACAATTGGGCTACACTGGTGGACGTTTTTCCAATAATGACAGCTGCACGGACAATGACCACCACCACCCAAGCCCGTGTGCGGGAGATCCCGTACAACTACACCTCGTATTCCGACCGCGAAATCTTCATCCGCCTGCTGGGCGCACCGATGTGGAAGCTGCTGGAAGAACTGCGCGCCGAACGCAAGACCGGCCGCTCCGCCCGCATGCTGTTCGAGGTCTTGGGCGATATCTGGGTGGTGGACCGCAACCCCTATCTGGTCGACGACCTGCTGGATAATCCCAAGCGGCTGGCCGCCTTGGTGGACGCGATGCGCCACCGGCTGGCCGAAGTGGAAAAACGCCGCGAAGGCAACGACAAGGTGGGCAAGATGCTGACGGCGGCCCGCGCCGCCGTCGAGCGCTTCGCCGAACAGTTCGAGGATACCCGCGAACTGCGCGCCAAGATCCTGAAGAAGCTGTCCCGGCTCACCCGCCGCGACAATATCCAGTTCGACGGCCTGTCCCGCGTCGCCCACGTCACCGACGCCACCGACTGGCGCGTCGAATACCCCTTCGTGGTGCTCAGCCCGGACGGCGAAGCCGAAATCGCGCCGCTGGTGCGCGCCTGTATCGAGCTGGGCCTGACCATCATTCCGCGCGGCGGCGGCACCGGCTACACCGGCGGCGCGGTGCCACTGGACCGCATGAGCGCGGTGATCAACACTGAGAAGCTGGACCGCCACCTCGGCGTCGAACAGGTGGAATTGCCCGGCCTGGACGGCCCCCGCGCCACCATACAATGCGGCGCCGGCGTGGTCACCGCCCGCGTCGCCGAGGCCGCGGCGGCGGCCGGCCTGGTGTTCGCCGTGGACCCCACCTCGGCCGAGGCCTCCTGTATCGGCGGCAATATCGCGATGAACGCCGGCGGCAAAAAGGCGGTGCTGTGGGGCACCACGCTGGACAACCTCGCCAGCTGGAAAATGGTGGACGCCGACGGCCAATGGCAGTTCATCGAACGCCTGGGCCACAACTACGGCAAGATCCACGACGTCGACGTCGCCCGCTTCCGCGTCAGCCAACTCAAGGACGATGGCCAGACCGTGGTGTCCAGCCGTCAGCTGGACATCCCCGGCAGCGCCTTCCGCAAAGTGGGCCTGGGCAAGGACGTCACCGACAAATTCCTGGCCGGCCTGCCCGGCGTGCAGAAGGAAGGCTGCGACGGCATCATCACCAGCGCCCGCTTCGTGCTGCACCGCATGCCCAAGCACATCCGCACCGTCTGTCTGGAATTCTTCGGCACCGTGGCCGAGGCCACGCCGGCCATCGTCGAAATCACCGACCTGTTCAAACCCGGCGGCGCCGGCCTCGCCGCCGGCGTGCAGCTGGCCGGCCTAGAGCACCTGGACTGGCGCTATGTGCGCGCGGTGTCCTATGTGACCAAGGCCAAGAGCAAGGGTCGGCCCAAGATGGTGCTGATCGCCGATCTGGTGTCGGACCACGAGGACGCGGCGGCGGAAGCCGCCAGCCAGGTGGTGCGGCTGGCCAACGCGCGTCACGGCGAAGGCTTCATCGCCATCACCCCGGAAACGCGCAAACGCTTCTGGCTGGACCGCAGCCGCACCGCCGCCATCGCCAAACACACCAACGCTTTCAAGATCAACGAAGACGTGGTGATCCCGCTGCCACGGCTGGGCGATTACAGCGACGGCATCGAACGCATCAATATCGAACTGTCGATCCAGAACAAGCTGCGCTTGCTCGACACCCTGACCGAATATTTCCACGGCCGGCTGCCGGTGGACAAGCTGGACACCAATCTGCCGTCGGAAGAACTGATCGGCGACCGCCGCGCCTCGGCGCTGTCCCAGCTCGCCATCACCCGCGACCGCTGGCAATGGCTGTTGGAACACCTTGACCGTCCCTTTCACGAATACCGCGAACGCTGGCCGCACGCGCCGCTGGAAGACGCCGACGCCGCTCCGGACACCGTGTTCCACGCGCTGCGCGACCTGATCGTGCGCGTCAGCTGGAAGCGCGAAATGCAGGCCGAGCTGGAGCAGCTGTTCTCCGGCAACACCGACGGCCCCATCCTGGCCGCCATCCGCGCCATCCAGCAAAAAGTGCTGCGCAGCCGTGTCTTCGTCGCGCTGCACATGCACGCCGGCGACGGCAACGTCCACACCAACTTGCCGGTCAACTCCGACGATTACGAGATGCTGCAGACCGCGCACAAGGCGGTGGAGCGCATCATGGCGCTGGCGCGCGCGCTGGGCGGCGTGATCTCCGGCGAGCACGGCATCGGCATCACCAAGCTGGAATTCCTCAGCGAAGAAGAAATCGCCCCCTTCCGCGCCTACAAGCAGCAAGTGGACCCCAACGGCCACTTCAACCGCGGCAAGCTGCTGCCCGGCGCCGACCTGGCCATGGCCTATACGCCGTCGTTCTCCTTGCTGGGCGCGGAGTCGCTGATCCTGGAACAATCCGACATCGGCGCGATCAGCGATTCGATCAAGGACTGCCTGCGCTGCGGCAAGTGCAAGCCGGTGTGCTCCACCCATGTGCCGCGCGCCAATCTGCTGTACTCGCCGCGCAACAAAATCCTCGGCGTCGGCCTGCTGACCGAGGCCTTCCTCTACGAAGAGCAGACCCGCCGCGGCGTCAGCCTCAAGCATTTCGAGGAATTGTCCGACGTCGCCGACCATTGCACGGTCTGCCACCGCTGCGTCAAACCCTGCCCGGTCAAGATCGACTTCGGCGACGTTTCGGTGGCGATGCGCAACTTCCTGCGCAAGACCGGCAACAAGAGCTTCAATCCCGGCACCGCCGTCGGCATGGCCTTTCTCACCGCCAAGGATCCGGCCACCATCAAAGCGCTGCGCACCGGCCTGGTCGGCGTCGCCTACAAGGCGCAGCGGCTGGGCAACGCGGTGGGCAAGCGCCTGGGACTGATAGGCTCCCAGACCCGGCAGCCGCCGGCCACCGTCGGCAAGGCCCCGGTCAAGGAGCAGGTGATCCACTTCATCAACAAGCCCATGCCCGGCGGCCTGCCCAAGAAAACCGCGCGCGCGCTGCTGGACGTGGAAGACGCCAGCATCGTGCCCATCATCCGCAACCCCAAGCTGTCGGAAGACGCGGAAGCGGTGTTCTACTTCCCCGGCTGCGGCTCGGAGCGCCTGTTCAGCCAGGTCGGCCTCGCCACCCAGGCCATGCTGTGGCATGTCGGCGCGCAGACCGTGCTGCCGCCCGGCTATCTGTGCTGCGGCTATCCGCAGACCAGCGCCGGCTATCAGGACAAGGGCGACGCCATCACCACCGAGAACCGGGTGCTGTTCCACCGCGTGGCCACCACGCTGAACTACCTGGACATCAAGACCGTGGTGGTCAGCTGCGGCACCTGCTACGACCAATTGTCGCAATACCGCTTCGAAGACATCTTCCCCGGCTGCCGCATCATCGACATCCATGAATACCTGATGGAGAAAGGCGTCAAGCTGGACGGCGTAGGCGGCCAGCAATACCTGTATCACGACCCCTGCCACACGCCGATGAAGGCCTATCAGCCGATGAAAGTGGTCAACGAGCTCTTGGGCGGCGGCGTGGCGCTGTCGGACCGCTGCTGCGGCGAATCCGGCACCTTCGCCGCCAGCCGGCCGGACATCGCCACCCAGGTGCGCTCGCGCAAGGAAGAGGAAATCAACAAGAACCTGCAGGCGCTGACCGGCGGCGCCAAGCCGTCCCAGCCGGTGAAGATCCTGACCTCTTGCCCGTCCTGCCTGCAAGGCTTGTCGCGCTACGGCCCGGACACCGGCACCGAGGCCGACTACATCGTGGTGGAAATCGCCAAGTATGTGCTGGGGCCGAACTGGTTGAAGCAGTATGTGGACCAGGCGCGCGATGGCGGCATTGAGCGCGTGCTTCTATAAGGTTGGAGAACAATCCATGGGCAACAAAGCGCTCATCGTCATCGACGTGCAATACGGTCAGATCGAAGGCCTGCCCCGCGCCGGCCGCGCCGACGCCGTGCTGGCCAATCTCAACCGCGCCATCGCGCTGGCGCGCCGCCAAGACATGCCGGTGATTTTCATCCAGCACGACAGCGGTCCCGGCAGCGATCTGGCGCGCGACAGCGAGGCCTGGCAGCTACATCCGGCGCTGGCGCGGCAGGATGGCGACGCCGTGGTGCACAAACGCTTCAGCGACAGCTTCCAGCGTACCGCGCTGACCGAGCTGCTGCGCGGCGGCGATGTCGACGAGCTGTGGCTGGCCGGTTCCGCCACCGAGTTCTGCGTGGACAGCACGCTGCGCTCGGCGATGTCGCAGGAATACGCCGTCACCCTGATCGCCGACGCCCACACCTGCAAACCGCGGCCGCGGCTGAACGCGGAACAGGTGATCGATCACTTCAACTGGGTCTGGTCCAATCTGGACGAAACACCCAAGCCCCTACGCGTGCGCAACATCGCCGAACTGGAAAGCGGCGCGGCCTAAACAAAAACCGCCGGGCACGCCCGGCGGTTTTTCTTTGCGGCTTCCGTTTTACTTCAACGGCGACGCGGCCGAGGCCTTGGCGGCCGCCTTCTTCTTGGCCGCGGCGGCGTCCTGACGGACTTCGCTGGTGGTCTTCAGCAAAGTGCCCTGAGCGTCGTCGCCGTCCAAGGACCAGCTGAACACCCCGCCCAGCTGCTGTTGACGCACGTAATCCAACTTGGTGCGGATGGTGGCGGGGTCGTCGTAGCTCCAGAACTCGTTGCCGTCGTAAGTCCACAGCTGCTTGCTGACCGGATGCACGAACTGCTTGGCGGAACGGCTCTTCAGCACCTTGTAGTCCTCGATGCCGGCTTCGTAAGTGCCTTTGCCCGCGCCGGTGGCCACCTGGTACAGACCATCGCCCTTGGGTCCGGCGGCCACGCCGGCCCAGCCGCGGCCATAGAACGGGATGCCCACGTTCAGCTTGGCCTTGGGCACGCCGCCCTTGACCAGGGTCTGGATCGAGTCGTCGACGTTGTAGTAGACGCGGTCGCCGGTCACCGGAGCCGCCGGATCACGGAACAGATTGGACTGGAAGTTGGTCGGCCCCTTGGCGTCCCAGCCGCCGTTGAAGTCGTAAGTCATCACATTGATCCAGTCCATATAGGCCGCGTACTTGGCCGGCTCGGTCTGGCGGATCTTGTCGACGCCGGAGCCAATCGCCGCCGTCAGGTAGTAGCGGCGCTTGTTCTGCGCGGTCAGCGCGTCCAGCTGGCTGCGGAATTCCGCCATCAGCAAGGTGAAGTTCTGCTTATCGTTGGGATCCACGCTATTGGTCGGCAGACCGCCGCCGCCCGGGTATTCCCAATCGATGTCGATGCCGTCGAACACGCCCTTGGCCGCGCCGGCGCCGCCGGCGTTCTCGCCCACCGGCAGATTGCCTTTCAGGTACAGATCGATGCAGGACGCGACCATGGTCTTGCGGCCGGCGTCGGTGGCGGCGAATTTGCCGAAATTCTTCGACCAGGTCCAGCCACCCAGCGAAATCAGCACTTTCAGCGAAGGATTGGCCAGCTTCAGCTTGCGCAGCTGATTGAAGTTGCCGCGCAGCGGATCGCTCCAGGCATCTGCCTTGCCGTCCACCGACTCATTGGCGCCGAAGGATTTCTGGTAATCGGCCCAAGCGTCGCCGCCGTCGCCGTTGCCGTTCTCTGCACGGGTCACCATGCCGCACTTGCCGTCGGCGTAGACGTTGCCGAAGGCGTAGTTCAGGAAGGTCAGCTTCTTGTCGCCGCCGGCGTCCACCAGATTGCGCAGCTTGTAATTGCGGCCGTAAATGCTCCATTGCGCAAAATAAGAGCCGACATGACGACCCACGGTCGGCGTCGGTTCCGGCGGCACGCCGGTGCCCGGTCCGGGGCCGGGATCGCCGCCGCCCGGCGTGCATTCGCCGGCAGGCCGCTCTTCCCACGGCCCCCATTGATCCGCGCCCGGCTGATTGTTCTGCGTCCACCACTTGGCGCGCCAGGTCTTGTTGGCGTACAAGGCGTAATCGCCGCCGTTATAGGTCTGCGCATTGCTCCACGCACTGCAGGCCGGCGCGGCGAACGCCGCCGCGCTGCTCAACAACAAGCCAGCCCCCCCAAACAGCGCCGACAACGTCAACGAAAGTTTCGACATTCGGACCTCCTCAATTCTGTCAGTGATCACGGCAGCGTCATGCTGTCCCCGCTGCAACACCGCAAGCCGGCGTTTTAGTTCGGACATGTGGTATTACAGTGGTATCAGATTCGAGCAATCACTCCACCGCTGCCAACCCAAATTTCACCAACCTGTCCTTAATAACAGTTAAAACAGGTCAAAAGGATTGTCTTACGCCGACAAGGGCGCAGCTGTGGCTCAAAAATGCGGGAAAGTTCAGGCTTACGCGAATTTAGGCGAATTTATCGCGCAAATAGCCCAGAAAAGGAGATAAACAGCGCACTTGGCGATGTCTATTTCTTCAGTGAGAAAGCCACTTAAGCACAGGAGAAATGCCTGTTGGCAATTTGAGACAAAACTTCACAGCAAAAGCATGGGCTTCACAAAACCATGCCACTACAAAACCATTACGTTTTCAATCGTAGGCCAAACGCATGCCGCAACCGGCCAGAAACGCAAAGAGGAGGCCTTGGCCTCCTCCCGATACCCTGCCTGTAGCCGCAGAATCAAGCCGCTTTTTTCACCTGTGCTTTTTTGTGGTGATGCTTCTTAACGTGCTTCTTGGCGGCCTGGGCTTTCTGCGCGGCCGGAGCGGAAGCCGCTTTCTTGGCGTGCTTCTTGTGATGGTGTTTCTTGGCGTGATGCTTCTTGGCGTGCGCCGGAGCGGCGGCCTTGGCGGCCGGGCCGGAGGCGTCGGCGGCGAAGGCGGCGGCGGAAGTCAGGCCGATTACGGAAGCCAGGATCAGTGCGGTGATCTTTTTCATGATGTTTCTCCAAGTCTGCGACTTATCGGTTGTCAGGGCACCGTCCTGGTGCGTCCTTGAATTCATCATATGCAAGCCGCCTCGCCGCAGTCTGTGAGGCCTGTGTTAAATCATGTAACCGATCGTACAAGGCCTCAGCGCCGCGCCTCTTCACGCGAGCGGAGTCAAACCTTCTCAGACCGGCGCCGGCTCCTTGGCCGCCACCCGCGTCACCAGGATCTGATCGATCTTGTGATTATCGATGTCCACCACTTCGAACTTGTAGCCCGCGTATTGCACGCAATCGGTGCGGCGTGGAATCTTGCGCAGCATATACATCATGAAGCCGGCCACGGTTTCGTAGTTCTGATCGTCCGGCAATTCGTCGATCTCCAACACCCGCAGCACATCTTCCACCGGGGTGATGCCGTCCACCAGCCAGGAATTCTCGTCGCGTTTGACGATTTGCTCCTCCTGTCCCTGGCCCACCAGATCGCCCATCACCGTGGACATCACGTCATTGAGCGTGATCAGGCCGACGACAAAAGCGTATTCGTTCAAGATCACCGCGAAGTCCTCGCGCGTGCCCTTGAATTGATCCAGCGACTCCGACAAGGTCAAGGAGTCCGGAATCAGCAGCACCGTCTTCAACAAGCCGGGCTCCTTCAAGGAGATCGCCCGGCCGGCCAGCACCCGGCGCAGCAAATCCTTGGAATCGACGTAGCCGACCACATTGTCGATGCCGTTGTCGCAGACCAGGAACTTGGAATGCGGCTGCTCGGCCACCTTGGACTTGATGCTGTCCTCCGCCTCGTCCAGCGTGAAATAGATGATGCTCTCCCGCGGCGTCATCGACGACGGCACCAGCCGGCTTTCCAGCTCGAACACGTTCTCAATCACCTGATGTTCCTGCCGGTGCAGCACGCCGGCTTCCGCGCCGGCGTCCATCATCGCCGAGATGTCGTCGCTGGTGATCTCGTCGCGCGGGCTGGTCGGCATGCCCACCAGCCGCAGCAGCAGGCCGGACAATTCATTGAACAGCCACACCAGCGGCTTGAACAGCAACACCATGAACAGCATGGGCCGCACAATGCGCACGGCCACCGTCTCCGCGGCCACCATGCCCAGACGTTTGGGCGTTAAGTCGGCGAACAGGATGAACAGGCTGGTCACCAGCAGGAAGGACGAGAGAAAACCCAGGCTCTGAGCCAGATCCGGGGACAGGAAAAACCCCAACACGCGGGCGAAGAAGGGCGTGAACGCCGCCTCGCCGACAATGCCGCCCAGGATGGCCACCGCATTGACGCCTATCTGCACCACGGTGAAAAAATGTCCCGGATGCTCCTGCAAAGCCAGCACCTTGCCGGCATTGACGTTGCCCTCGTCCATCATCTGACGCAAGCGGATCTTGCGGGAAGCCGCCAGCGATATTTCCGACACCGAGAAAAAGGCGCTGGCCAGAATCAGCGCCAGAATAATCATCATATCCGTCATCAAGCTCTCCATTGTGCCCGCCGCTGCGCCTGAACACCGCACAGGCGACGGCATACGGCAGAAGGCATGATAAATAGTTCAAATCATAATTTCTGTAATGATAGCAGCGAACCGGGCTTTAGCCGAAGCCCGCGGCAACCGTTACAATAAGGTTTCCGCATTTCAAAAGGCCGCCATCATGGATTGTGAATTGTGCCAGGCACCGGTCGGGCAAGTATTGCACGAAGACGATCATCTCAAAGTCCTGCTGGTGGACGAGGAAGGCTACCCCGGTTTCTGCCGCGTGATCTGGAAGGCCCACGTCAAGGAAATGACGGACCTGTCCGCCTGCGACCGCCTGCACCTGCTGGACTGGGTCCACTACGTGGAAGCCGCGCTGCTGCACTGCATGCAAGCCGACAAGATCAACCTGGCCAGCCTCGGCAATATGGTGCCCCACCTACACTGGCACGTGATTCCCCGCTTCGCCGACGACGCTCATTTTCCCGCCCCGATCTGGGCCGCGGCCCGCCGCCAAAGCGCTCCGCGCGCCTGGCCGCAACTGGCGGAGCAGTTGCGCCGACAGCTCGCCGCCGCCCAGACTCATTGCTGGCTGGACTATCAAATCCAGGTGGACCAGGTTCCGGACGGGCTGGAAGGCGCCGATCTGGCCTGCTACCGCTTCTTCGCCGAATCCGGCCTGAGCTGGCCGGTCGACAGCGTGGACGCCGACGGCCGGCACTGGCTGGCCTTGCGCCGCTGCGGCCCGGACGGCACGGAACAAGTGGACAGCCTGCGCCTGGAGCCCGGCAGCTACCGGCTGCTGCCCTGCCCGCGTCCTTATCAGGCCGGACGGCTGCGCTAAGCGCCCGCCCTCGGCCATCCATCAAGAAAGAGGAATGCCATGCACCAAACCTTGATCTCCGCGGAACAGCTGGCGGCTCTGCCGACAGAACGCCTTGTGATTCTGGATTGCCGCTTCCGGCTGGAACAAGCGGATTATGGCTTGACCGCCTATGAGGCCGGCCACCTGCCGAACGCGCATTACCTGAACCTGGATTACCATCTTTCCGGCAGCAAGACCGGCGCCAACGGCCGCCATCCGCTGCCCGACGGCAGCCGCTTGGCGGTGGACCTTGGCGCGATCGGCATCACTCCGGACACCCAGGTGGTCGCCTACGACGACGCCGCCGGACAATACGCGGCCCGCGCCTGGTGGCTGTTGCGCTGGCTGGGACACTCCGCGGTCGCGGTGCTGGACGGCGGCGTCCAGGCCTGGACCCGGACCGGCCGCGCCCTCGACCAGCAAACGGCGGAACGCCGTCCCTGCCGTTTCTCGATCAAGCCCGCGCTGGAAGACACCGTCGACGCCGCCGCCGTGCTGAGCAATATCGAGCAGCCGGCCTTCACCGTGGTGGACGCCCGTTCCGCCGAGCGCTTCCGCGGCGAAGGCGAAACGCTGGATCCGGTGGGCGGCCATATTCCCGGCGCGGCCAACCGCTTCTTCATGCTCAACGTCGACGCCGACAACCGCTTCAAGCCGGCGGAACAGCTGCGCGCCGAATGGCAGGCGGCGCTCGGCGACCTCGATCCGGCGTCCATCGTTCATCAATGCGGCTCCGGCGTCACCGCCTGCCACAATCTGCTGGCGCTGCGCCACGCCGGCTTCGAAGGCAGCCGGCTCTACCCCGGCTCCTGGAGCGAATGGTGCAGCGACCCGGCGCGGCCGGTGACGCGCTAGGCTCAGGCCAGCATCAGTTCCTGCAGCAAATCCTGGCCGAAGCGCCAATGCCCAAGGCGCGCGGCGCTGCCCAGGTGTCCATGCGCGCCGGCGTCCACCAAGGGACAGCCCCAGGCTTGCGCCATCGCCTCGGCCTCGGCCATGTCGCAGAACAAGTCGTCGCGGCTGGCCACCAGCAAGGCCGGCGCCGGCAAGCGCAGCGTCGGCGCGTTGAAGCCGGCGAAAGCGGGCAAGGGCGCGTCCTCCGGCAGTTCGCCGCTGGCGCGCGCCCGCGCCTCGCTGATGGGCAAGGCCGGCGGCGCCACCAGCAGCAGCCCTTGCAGCCGCTTCTGTTCGCGCAAGGACAAGGTCCGCAGCCAGGCCGCAGCCGCATGGCAGCCCAGGCTGTGCGCCGCCAGCATCCAGCGGCCCGGCACCTGTTCCAGCGTGCGCCGGATGCCGTCCACCCAGGCCTCGCACTCCGGGTACAGCCAATCGTCCTGCTCCACCCGGCGCGCCAAGGGGTAGCAGCGCTCCCAACTGGTCTGCCAATGCTCAGCGCCGGAATTGCCCCAGCCCGGCACCGTGATCAAGGTGACGTCGTCCTCGTCCAACATCACAGGCTCCGTTCGTAATCGACGATCAGCGGCGCATGGTCGGAAAACTTCTCGTCCTTGTAAACCGAGGCGTTGCGCGCCAGCTCCATCAGCGACGGGGTCACGATGTGATAATCGATGCGCCAGCCCACGTCCTTGGCGTAAGCCTGGCCGCGGTTGCTCCACCAGGTGTAGCCCGGCGTCTCCGGGTACAGGCGGCGCCAGGCGTCGCACCAACCCACGCGGCCCAGCAAGTCCGTCATCCAGGCGCGCTCTTCCGGCAGGAAACCGGAGTTCTTCAGGTTGCCCTTCCAGTTCTTCAGATCGATCTCGTTGTGGGCGATATTCCAGTCGCCGCAGATCACGATGTCGCGGCCGGCCGCGCGCAGCGTTTCCAGATGCGGCATGAACACGTCGAGAAAATCGAATTTCACTTGCTGGCGTTCATCGCTGCTGGAGCCCGACGGCAGATACAGCGAAATCACGCTGAGATTGCCGAAATCCAGTTGCAAAAAGCGGCCTTCGGCGTCGATCCAGTCGACGCCCAGCCCCTCCACCACCGCATCCGGTTGATGACGGGTATACAGGCCTACGCCGCTGTAGCCCTTTTTTTCCGCGTAATGGAAATAGCCGGTCATCCCGTCCGGCTGGCGCATGCGCTCGGACAGGTCGCCGGCCTGGGCCTTCAGTTCCTGCACGCAGACGAAGTCGGCGTCTATGCCGGCCAACCAGTCGAAAAAGCCTTTTTTATCGGCGGAGCGGATGCCGTTCAGATTGGCGGAAACGATTCGAAGCAAAGGACTCTCCCGTGATATGCTTGCCGGCAATTTTTTCAGCCGTTCAAACAGTTAACAGTTAATAAGGAGTAATGATGAGCGATTTCCGTCAGGATTTTATTCGTTTTGCGCTCGACAAGCAGGTTTTGAAGTTTGGCGAGTTCATCACCAAGGCCGGCCGCAAGTCTCCCTACTTCTTCAACGCCGGCCTGTTCAACGACGGTCTGTCCACTTTGCACTTGTCGCGCTTCTACGCCAAGTCGATACTGGAAAGCGGCGTGCAATTCGACATGTTGTTCGGCCCGGCCTATAAAGGCATCATCCTGGCCGCCGGCGCCTGCATGGCGATGGCGGAACAGGGTCGCAACGCGCCCTTCGCCTACAACCGCAAGGAAGCCAAGGACCACGGCGAAGGCGGCACCCTGGTGGGCGCCCCGCTGCAAGGCAAGGTCCTGATCATCGACGATGTGATCTCCGCCGGCACCTCGGTGCGCGAATCGGTGCAGCTGATCCGCGCCGCCGGCGCCGAACCGGCCGGGGTGGCCATCGCGCTGGACCGCATGGAACGCGGCAGCGGCGAATTGTCGGCGGTGCAGGAAGTGGCCCAGCAACATGGCCTGCCGGTCATCGCCATCGCCACGCTGAAAGATTTGCTCGGCTTCCTGGAACACAGCCCGGAACTGGCGGCGCACCTGGACGCGGTGCGCGCCTACCGGGCGCAATACGGAGTCAACGACTGATGAAACCGCTTGCCGGACTCGCGCTGCTGATACTGGGAACCGCCGTCTACGCCGGCGGCCTCTACAAGTGGGTGGACGAATCCGGCAAGGTGCATTACAGCGACTCCCCGCCGCTGCAAAGCCAGCAGCAGGGCGTCGCCGAGCTGTCCAAGCAGGGCGCCGTCACCAAACCGGCGGAAAGCCCCGCCGCCCGCCAGGCGCGCGAAGCCGCCGAGGCCGCGCAAAAACAACGCGACGCCCTGCAATTGGAAAACACCCGCCGCGACAACGCGCTGGTGGAAAGCTACGCCAACCTGCAGCAACTGCAGGCCGAGCGCGCCAAACAGCAGGCCGTGCTGCAAAGCGCGCTGGACGCGCTGCAACAGCGCTCTCGCGGCCTGACGCTGCAAATTCAAGGCATTCAGCAAGACATTGCGCAAAGCCGGCGCAACAAACAAGCCCCTCCGCAAAACAGTCAGCGCAATCTGAACGTGCTGCAGGCGGAGCAAGCCGAACTGGCCAGGCAAATCGCCGCCAAGCAGCAGGAGCTGGCCGCCTTCCGCCAAAAGACTCAGAACGACCTCAACCGCTACCGGCAATTGCGCGGCGGCTAACTACTGCCCGCCGTCCTTGCGCTGCCACGCTTCGTTCAAGGCCTTGGTGGCCGCCTCGCTGGTCTGCGCCGCCGCGGCCTGAGCCGACTTGGCCGCCTCCAGTTCCGCCGTGGCGCCGCTCAAGCCCGCCTGAGCCTCGCTCAGTCGCTGCTCCGCCTTGAGCTTGTCGGACTCGGCCTGCGTCAAACGCGCGTCCGCCTTCTGCTGCGCGCCTCGCACTTGCTGGTAGTACATCTGCGCCGCCAGCAACTGTTCGTCCGCCGTCTGCGCCACAGCCAAGGCAGGCAAGGCCAGGGCGGCCAAGGCCGCGACGATTCCGTTTACCCTCATCACACAGCTCCCGTTTTCGGTGTCGATGCGCAAGCTTAACGCGGCGGCGGGGTTTTGGCTAAATCCGGCTGGGGCGCCGCGGCCGTCCCGGCCGGTTCGATCGCCTGCGAAGGCCGCGACAGCAAGTACAGCAAGACGCTCAATTCGATCGCCCCCACCAGCCACGGCACCCAGTGCGGAGGCCGCGCCAGCAATAAGGCGGCGAAACCCGCGCCCATGCCCATGGCGGCGAAGCACTTGGCCTTGACCGGCACCACGCGGTGCTCGCGCCAGCGGCGCAGGCCCGGCCCGTAACGTGGATGCGCGAGCAGCCGCTGCTCCAGCCGCGGAGAGGACTTGCTGAAGCAAGCCAAGGCCAAAATCAGAAAAATCGTGGTCGGCATCACCGGCAGCAAGGCGCCGATGACGCCCAAGGCCAGCATCGCCACGCCGGCGCACAGGTATAGCCAGCGCACCGCGGGGTGCCGCAAACGCTGACTCAAGCGTACACCTGGTCCAGATGGCTGTTCATGCAGGCGAAAGCGGCCACCGCGCCGGCGGTGACGCGTTGCTCGGCCGCCTCGTCCAGCTGCAGACCGTCCAGCGCCGCGGTGAACGCGCGCCAGTGGCGGGCGCGGCCGTCCGGGTGGCCGGCCAGATGGCGGGCGCCGCAATGCTCGTCCAGGCCCAGTTTGCCGGCCAGCTTGTACAGAATGGCCGCGCCCAGCTTGGAGCCCTCCACCACGTAGAGCCAACCCATCGCGCTGGCCACGTCCAGCGTGCTGCTGATCGGCGCTTCGCGCAATTCCGGCAGCGGGCGGTCCAGATCACGCAGATCGGCGGCGATGCTGTCGTAACGGCGGCGCTCGGCCAGGTCCGGGAACAGGCGGGCCAGCTCGGGATTGTCGTACAGCGCGTCGGCGTCGCGCAGGAAGCGGTATTGCGCCAGCAGGAAGCGCGCGTAGTTTTCACGGGTGGCGAACGGCTGATTCGCCATGATGCGCTGGTCCAGCGCGTCGTGGGTTTCGTGGGTGCGGGCCTTCAAGTCCTGGGTGCGGGTTTTCTCGACAACGGTAGTCATGCTCTGTGTTTCCTGTTTGATGCGATCCCGGCGCCTGCGCGCGGCGGCGCGGACGTCGGGAAGAGGCGAATAACTCGCCATTATAATGCGAATGATTCTTACAATCATTATCAAATTTACCACGACAAAGACATGTCCGCGAGAAAGACCCGGGAAAACCGGCAAACGCTAAAGCAGAGGGAAACACGGGAAGCGAGAGAAAACAAAAAGGCCAGTTCTCGCGAACTGGCCTGATTGCTATATATTTGGTGGGTCGTGCGGGATTCGAACCTGCGACCAACGGATTAAAAGTCCGCTGCTC
>NZ_JBMDIQ010000034.1:0-46778 GCF_057808735.1 Chromobacterium sp. FG89
TCCAGGGTGAAGGATTCGACCGACAGCAGCTCGGCCGGCAGTTCGGCGATCTTCAGGTGATAAAACTGTTGCGGCGGCATGGCGGAGTCTCCAGGTGGACTTGCCCCTCGGGCCGTGGAGGCGGCCCGAGGGAGCGCTTAGTTCTTGGCCTTGGGCATTTGCGAGACCAGGGACAGGTTGATGTCCAGGCCTTCCACCTGGAAGTGCGGCACGATGAACAGCTTGACCTTGAAGAAGCCCGGATTGTCTTCGATGTCTTCGACGACGACCTGGGCGTCGCGCAGCGGGTGCGAGGCTTGCAGTTCGTCGCTGGGGTCGGTCATCTCCGTGACCAGGAGCTTGATCCAGGTGTTGAGCTCCAGTTCCAGCAGACGGCGGTCCTTGGTGGCGCCGATGTTTTCGCGCTGGATCAGCTTCAGGTAGTGCGCCAGCCGCGACAGCAGGAAGATGTAGGGCAGCCGCGCGTTGATGCGGCTGTTGGCGCTGGCTTGCTTGGTGTCGTACAGCGCCGGTTTTTGCGTGGAGTTGGCGGAGAAAAAGCAGGCGTAATCGCGGTTTTTGTAGAAGGACAGCGGGATGAAGCCCAGGTTGGCGAATTCGAATTCGCGGGTTTCCGGTATCAGCACTTCGGTGGGGATCTTCACCTGATTGCCTATGCCCAGGTCGTACAGGTGGATGGGCAAGTCTTCCACCAGGCCGCCGGCCTGCGGGCCGCGCACTTGCACGCACCAGCCGTTGCCGATGAAGCTGCGCACCATATTGGCGGCAAAGGCGAAGCCGGCGTTGGTCCATAGGTAGCGCTGATGGTCCGGGCCTTTGACGTTTTCGGCGTAGTTGAAGCTGCGCACCGGCACGGTGTCGGGGCCGTAAGGCAGGCGGGCCAGGAAGCGCGGCAAGGCGAGACCGATGTAGCGGGCGTCGTCGCTATCGCGGAAGCTGCGCCATTTGATGTATTCCGAGCGGTCGAAGTAGTTGGCCACGTCCTGGATGGCGGCGACTTCGGCCATGCTCTCCTTGCCGAAGAAGGCCGGTCCCACGGCGCCGATGAAGGGCATGTGGGCGGCGGCGGACACTTTGGCGATGTCGCGCAGCAGGGCGATGTCCTGCGGCCCGCGGTCGAATTCGTAGTTGGAGATGATGGCGCCTATCGGTTCGCCGCCGGGGGTGTCGTATTCCTGGATGTAGGTGTGTTGGTACAGGCCGCTCTGAATCACTTCCGGCGCGTCGTCAAAGTCGTTGCGCAGGTCTTCCTTGCTGACGTCCAGCACTTCGATCTTGACGTTTTTGCGGAAGTCGGTGCGGTCCACCAGGAAACGCAGTCCGCGCCAGGCGGATTCGATTTGCTGGAAGGACGGGTTGTGCATCACCGCGTCCAGTTGACGGCTGATTTGCGCGTCGATGCGGGCGATGTGGAAGTCCAGCAGGCTTTTGTCCAGGCGGTCCACTTTTTGCGAGGATTCCTGAATCATTTTCAGGAATACGTTCACCGCCACGGCGATGCGCTCGTCCAGCGGCGCGTCCGACATCGCCTCCGCGGTTTGGTAAGCCTCGATGGGCTGGGCGCTGGCCACCGGGGACAGGTTGATCTTGGCGCATAGCGATTCATACACGCTGGCCGGGGACTCCAGCACGATGGTGTCCTCGGGCTGCTGTTGTTTTTGGGTCGACATGAGCGGGCTCCTGATTTAGTGGGCGGCTTGGCTGAGCGGGATGATGCGTTCCAGTTCGCTGCGCAGGTTGGCGGAGAGGGAGTCGTCGCGCAGGATTTTTTCCAGCTCGCGGCGGAAGGAGGCGTTGTCCAGCAGATTGGCTTTGAGGTCGCGCAGCAGATTGCGCATCGCCAGCAGCGCGCGCAGTTCCGGAATCCGCGCCGCCACCTGTTCCGGGTGAAAGTCCTTCATGGCCTTGAAGTCCAGTTCCACCGCCATTTCGGAACCGTCGCCGGCCAGCGTGTTTTCCACCACCAGCTTGGCCTTGGGGTTGAGTTCGGCCAGCACCGCGTCGAAGTTGTTTTTGTCGATGGACACCTTTTCCCGTTCCGCCAGAGGCCGCTGTTCCTGGCCATGGCTGTAGTCCCCCGCCACCAGCAGTTTCAGCGGGAGTTCGACTTTCTTCTGCGCTCCGCCGGTATGCAGGTCCAGCTTGATGTTGACCCGCGCGGCGGGCACTTCGTTTTGAAAGCTTTCAGCCATGGTGTTTCCTCCTGCGATCAAGGTTTGAAGCATGTCCATTTTCCATGCGGGCAAATGGGCGGTTGGCCATTTTTCGCGTCGTCTCCGTATTTTTTGGCGATGCGCGATCTGGCGGATATTCTGTGTTTTCCCCTCTTTTATTTAGGTCAACAAGCTTGCGTTATTTGATTTTGTATTTATGTATGTTTCGTTTTATTTTTCAATGTTAACCAGATTATGGGGTTTGAGGCAATATGGTCGTTGGGTTGACAGGGTGGCTTGTTTGGTGGCTAGAATACGCCTTGTTTATGGCTTCGTGCCTTATTGATTTCAATGTCATAAATAGTTTATTTGTTTTTTTGTATTGATTTTATGGTTTAATTTTTGAAAATGTTTTTTGTTTTTATTGGTTATTTATTTTTGATTTTTTATTGTGATTGGCTTGCTGTGAATTTTCAAAAACTCCGTGCGCTGTTTTTCAATGTTACGGCGTGCTGTTTCAGAGCCTAATCAGAGGTTGTCCGCATGAAAGTTTTTCGTCCGATGTGGGTGGAGGGCGCTTTATTGTCCCCTCAGCATTTTCAGCAGCAGTCCTTGTGGTTTTCCCATTTGGCGGCCTTGTTCGGACGTTTGGCTCAGCCCTATTTTTGGGGCTGTTGGGAGGTGGAGTGGGATGAGGCCGCGCTGAGCCTGGGCAAGCTGAAGCTGGAAAGATTGCGTTTGGTCCTGCCGGACGGCGCCGTGGTCGACTGCGCCGAGGCGGACCGCTTGCCGCCGGCGCGGGATTTTGCCGCGCCGGCCGAGGCGCTGAGCGTGCAGGTTTTTCTGGGCTTGCCTTTGTGGGAGGCCGGGGGAGGCAATTGCGAGCGCGAAGGCGAGACGCCGGCGCGGCCCAGGCGGCAACGTTGCGAATACCTGGAAGTGGAGGACTTGTACGACGGCCCGCCGGCGGAGCTGGCGGTGGAGCGCGGCAATTTGCGCTTGCTGTTGGAGTTTGAGGAGCGGGCGGACTATGTCTGTTGCCCCTTGCTGCGTTTGAGCCGCAACGGTCAGGGAAGATGGACGCGGGATGCGACGTTCTGGCCGCCGGCGCTGCGTTTGGACACCGCGCCGGGTTTGCTGGACATGCTTGGGCGGATAGAGGAGATGCTGCTGGCGCGCAGCCGCCAGTTGTCGGAGCGCCGTCGCGAGCGCGGACACGGCTTGGTGGATTTTTCAGTGTCGGATGCGGGCCTGTTCTGGTTTTTGCACTGCGTGAACAGCGCCTGGCCGGTGCTGGCGCATTTGCGGCAGACGCCGGCCAGCCACCCGGAAACGCTGCACCGAGCGTTGGCGCAGTTGTGCGGCATGCTGTCCACGTTTTCGCTACAGCAAGATCTGGCGGATATTCCCGCTTACCGGCATGAAGACGCCAGGCCGGGTTTCCTGCAGCTGGAAGACTGGATCAGGGGCTGCCTGGATACGGTGATCCCCTCCCAGGTGGTGTCGGTGCCTCTGCAGAAAGGGGAGTCGTCGATGTGGCATGGCCAGTTGGCTGATCCCAGGCTGGGCGAGCAGGGCGGCTTTTATCTGTCGGTGAGGGCGGATATGCCGCCGGCGCAGTTGCTGGAGCGTTTTCCGGCGGTGTGCAAGATCGGCGCGCCGGAGGATGTGGAGACCGTGGTCAGCACCGCTTCCGGCGGCGTGCCTTTGAGCGTGCCGCCGCGTTTGCCCGCCGCCTTGCCGGTGCGGATGGAAAACCTGTACTTCGTTCTGGACGCCGGCCATCCGGCCTTCCAGCGCATGCTGGCCGCGCAGGCGTGCTCTTGCTATGTGCCCGCGTCTTTGCCGGGCGTGGTGGTTGAACTCTTCGTGGTGTTGAAATCATGAGCAAGCAATTTCCGCCGGAGGCTTTGGCCCGCAGTTTCCGGGACACCGCGCTGACGGTGTCGATGTTGGCCGACAAGGACGCGCCGGAGCATGTGGAGGATTGGCGCGAGCACGCGGCCGGACTGGTGAGCGCGACGCGCGAGGCGCTGCGTCAGGCCGGCGCAGGCGAGGCTTTGATCGAGCGGGCCAGTTACGCGCAATGCGCCTTGCTGGACGAGGCGGCGCTGCGCCGACTTGAGGGCGCGAAGCGGGCGGCTTGGGCGCGGGAGCCTTTGCAAGTGCGCTTTTTCAACAGTTATCAGGCCGGTGAGGTGCTGCTGGGACAGATGCGGGCGCATTTGGCGCAGCCGGCCGCGGAGCCGGCGCTGGGCTGGTGCTATGCGATGGTGCTGGCCTTGGGGTTTCGCGGCGGGGAGGACGACGCGGCCAGTCAGGTTCTGTTGGGGCAGTTGAGCGCGGGCCTGCCTGCGCCCTTGCCGCTGCCTTCCGGCGAATTCGACGGCGGGGTTGCCATGTTGCGCGGCGGCGCGTCCCGGCGTTTCCGGCGCTTGGCTTTGCCGCTGGCCGCGGCTGGGGCGGGCTTGCTTGCGGTGTGGCTTGCGCATGCCGCGCTGAGCGGTTGGTTGAATGCCGCCGATGCCGCCTTGGCGTTGACGTAAAGGGGGCGGGCGATGCGTATTCACGCGCATTTTTTCTGTTTATGGGCGCTGTCGCTGGCGGCGGCCTTGTGGTGGTTGGCGCAAATGGCGCCGTGGAGCGGGGCGGCGCGCCTGGGCGCGGGGCTGGCGGTTACGGCGTTCTGCTTGGGCTGGGCGGGCTTGAGGCTGCGGCGCTGGCGCCGCGACGGCGCGACGTGGGAGTTGTTGCTGCCGGGTTTGCTGGATTTGCCGCAGGGCTGGCGCAGCGGGCGCGCTGCGGTGGTGGAACTGGAAAGCCGGCGAGGTGCCTATGTGGCGGTGGAGGACGGCGTGCTGAGGGTGATGGTGCCGACTCCGGCTTTGCTGGAGCGCGCGGTAGCGGAACTGGTGGCCTGGCGGCGGGGTTCGCCGCCGGACGCCTTGGCCTTGCGTTTGGACGCGGCGGCCGAATGCAGCGAGCCGGCCTGGTTGGGGCGCTTGCAGGCGTGGCGACAGGCGATTGCCGACGTGGAACGTCGTTTGGCTTGCCGCTTGCCGGTTTATTTATTGGTGGGATTCCCCGCGCCGGCGCGCAGCGCAGGCATGGACGGCGCTCTGGGCGTGGTGTTGCAAGGCGATCCGTGCGCCAGCCTGCGGCAGTGGCGAGAGCGGTTGGAGGATTGGCGCGACCGGATGGAACTGCAGCCGCCGGCCTTGGGCGACGAGGGCGCGCGAGCGCTTTTCGATTTGCGTTTGCGCGCCGGCGCGGTGGGAGGCTGGCTGGGCGCTCAGGTCTTGCCCGCCATATTGCAGGGGGCGACGCCGGCCCCGGCGCCCGGCTTGCAGGGCATCGCCTTGCTGCCGGCTCAAGGGCGGGACGCGGCGCTGTCGCCGTGGGGCCGTTGCCGGCAGGCCTTGAGCGGTTTGGCTGTGCGTTCGCTCAGCCTGGACACGGGCGAGCCGGAAGGCGTGCCTGGAAGCTGGCTGTTCGGTTTGGCGCCGGGCGCGCGCTTGCCTGCCGTCTGGCGGCTGGTTTTGAGCCTTTGGCTCTTGGCTTGCCTGACGGCCGTGGCGGCGTTCGCGGCTTCGGCCTGGTCCAACCGAGCGTTGCTGGAGCGCTTGTCGGCCAATGTCGCGCATTATCGCGCGCTGCCGATAGAGCGGGACGAGGCGCGTCGCCAGGCGCTGCTGACGCTGGAAGGCGACGCGCGCGAGTTGCGGAGCCATGTCGATCTCGGCGTGCCTTTGCGCTTGGGATTCGGCTTTTACCGGGCTCAGCCGTGGCGGGAGCGCATTGCCCGGCTGATCGCCGATTACCGCCCGCCGGCGGCGGCTCCGGCCTCGGTGTCGCTGGACAGCCTGTCCTTGTTCGATAGCGGCAAGGTGGTGTTGCGCGCCGGAGCGGAGGCGGCGTTGCAGCCCGCATTGGCGGCGCTGGCGCGTTATCCGGAGCGAAATGTGCTGGTGGCCGGCCATACCGACAGCGTGGGCCAGGCGGAAGCGAATCAGCGCTTGTCGTTGCAGCGCGCCGCGGCGGTGCGCGACTGGCTGGCGCAGGAGACCGGCTTGCCGCTGACCCGTTTTGCCATCCAGGGCTACGGCGCTACGCGGCCGCTGGCGGGCAATGAGGATGAGGAGGGCCGGGCGCGCAATCGGCGAGTAGAGATTACCTTGCTGCCGGCGCTGCCCGTCAGGTGACGAGCGGCAGGCGGCGAGGAGGCCGCAGGGTGCGGCGCGCTCGCTCCGCGGCGTCGAGCTAGGACGAGACGGCGAGCGAGCTTGTTTAAACTTAAGTTATTAAGTTAAGCCAAGGAGGGTTTGATATGGCGATACCAGCGTATATGTGGTTGAAAGACGACGGTGGCGCGGACGTCAAGGGTTCTGTGACGGTGCAAGGCCGGGAGAACAGCGTGGAGGTGGTGGAGTTCGACCACGCGGTGCGCATTCCCACCGATGGCAACACCGGCAAGTTGACCGGCACCCGCGTGCATGAGGCGCTGACCCTGGTCAAGGAGTTCGATGCTTCATCGCCTTATCTGTACAAGGCGGTGACCAGCGGCCAGACGCTGAAGGAGGTCGAGTTCAAGTGGTATCAGATCGACGACGCCGGCAGCGAGCAGGAGTACTTCAACATCAAGCTGGACAACGTCAAGGTCGTGTCGGTGGCGCCCAAGATGTACAACATCAAGGACCCGGACCGCGAGCGCTACAACCACTTGGAGGAGGTGGAAATGCGCTACGAGAAAATAACTTGGGCTTACAAGGACGGCAACATCATCCACTCCGACAGCTGGATTGAAAACCGTTAGCGCCGCCGCGTACGGCAAGCGCGGGGCTTAGGCGAGCGGCCGGCTTGGCGGTTCGTTGCAGCGCCTCGCGCTTGCCGGCGGGGGTCCAAGGGAATTAGCGATGCCGGCCTTTCTGGCCGGCATGCGCTTTGTTTGGGAAAAGACGGACATGACTCTCGATTCTGTTCATTTGCTGCGGAGACTGAACGAGCACTGCGCCCGGGCGCTGGAGGCGGCGGCCGGATTGTGCCTGGCGCGCACACATGCCGAAATCACGGTTGAGCACTGGCTGGTGAAGTTATTGGAGCAGGGAGACGGCGATCTGGCCGCTTTGCTGCGGCATTACGAGATCGACGTGGATGAGATCTGGCAAGGCTTGCTGGCCGTGCTGGAGCGCCTGCCGCGGGACCGACGCGGCAAGCCGGGCTTGTCGCGAGGGCTGCAGGAGTTGCTGCAGGCCGCCTGGTTGATCGCTTCGCTGGATTTCGGCGGCCAGCAGATGCGTTCCGCTCATCTATACCTCGCCTTGCTGGCGGCGCCGGAGCGTTTGTCTTGCCGGCAGGCCTGGCCATTATTCAGTTTGTCCGCCGCGCAGGTGCGCGCGCGCTGGGCCTGGCTGGAGCAGGTGTCGGCGGAATCCGAGGCGTTGGGATCTGTGGAGGCCGCGGCATCTGCGCCGCCGGAGGCCGGCCGCGACGGGGCCGCGGCGGCGGATGAGCTGCCTGAGGTGTTGAGCCGTTTTGCCGGCGATCTGACCGCCAAGGCGCGCGAGGGTTTGATCGATCCCGTGTTGGGGCGCGACAAGGAAGTGCGCCAGATGGTGGATATCTTGCTGCGTCGGCGCAAGAACAATCCGATCCTGGTGGGCGAGCCGGGGGTGGGCAAGACGGCTTTGGCCGAGGGCCTGGCCTTGCGCATTGCGGCGGGTGAGGTGCCGGAGGCATTGCGCCGGGTGCGTCTGCTCGCGCTTGATCTGGGCTTGTTGCAGGCCGGCGCGGGGGTCAAGGGCGAGTTCGAACAGAGGTTGAAGCAGGTGATAGAGGCGGTGCGCACGGCGGCGGAACCGATTTTGCTGTTCATCGATGAAGCGCATGTGCTGGTGGGCGCCGGC
This sequence comes from Chromobacterium sp. FG89, assembly GCF_057808735.1. Classification (NCBI taxonomy): domain Bacteria; kingdom Pseudomonadati; phylum Pseudomonadota; class Betaproteobacteria; order Neisseriales; family Chromobacteriaceae; genus Chromobacterium; species Chromobacterium sp. FG89. The sequence goes on from NZ_JBMDIQ010000034.1 coordinate 8,057, forward strand.
AATTCCGCCGGCGGCAGCGATGCGGCCAATCTGCTGAAGCCGGCGCTGGCGCGCGGCGAGCTGCGGACGATAGCCGCCACTACCTGGTCCGAGTACAAGCAGTATTTCGAGCAGGACGCGGCGCTGGAGCGTCGTTTCCAGATGGTGAAGGTGGACGAGCCGGACGATGCCGCGGCCTGTTTGATGCTGCGGGGTTTGAAGCCGCGCTATGCCGAGCATCACGGGGTGGCGATCCGCGACGAGGCGATTACGGCGGCGGTGAGCTTGTCGCGGCGCTACCTGGCCGGCCGGCAGTTGCCGGACAAGGCCGTGGATTTGATCGACACGGCGGCGGCGCGGGCGCGGATGAGCCTGGAAGGGGCCGCGGCGGAGCTGCAGGGCGCGCAGGCGCGGGTCTTGGCACTGGAAAGCGAGAGCGAGGCTTTGCGGGAGGATGCGCGGCTGGGCGCGGGCAACGCGCAGCTTGAGTCCCGCCTGAGGGCGATCGAGTCGGAACTGGCGGCGGCGCGGCTTGAGAACGAGGCTTTGCAAGGGCGTTATCAGCAGGAACGGCAGGGCGCCGAGGTGCTGCGCAGGCTATGCCGGGAGTGGGCCGGGCGGCCGGACGGCGCTGCGCGGCTGGTCCAGGCGCGGGCCGATCTGGCGGCTTTGCAAGGAGAACGCCGCCTGGCGGCCGCCGACGTGGACGCCGCCTTGGTGGCGGAGGTGATTGCCGATTGGACCGGGGTGCCGGTGGGCAAGCTGCTGGCGGATGACGCGGCCAATCTATTGGGTTTGGCGCCGGCCTTGCGGGAACGGGTGCGCGGTCAGGAGGCCGCGGTGGCCGAGATCGCCCAGTCCCTGCTGGCGGCCAAGTCCGGATTGGCGCCGGGGCGAGGCCCTTTGGGCGTGTTCTTGCTGACCGGGCCGTCCGGCGTCGGCAAGACCGAAACCGGCCTGGCCTTGGCCGATCTATTGTTTGGCGGCGAGCAGGCCTTGCTGACCATCAATCTATCCGAGTATCAGGAGGCGCATACCGTCTCGCAATTGAAAGGCTCGCCGCCGGGTTATGTCGGCTATGGCCAGGGCGGGGTGCTGACCGAGGCGGTGAGGCGGCGGCCGTACAGCGTGATCTTGCTGGACGAGGTGGAAAAAGCGCACCGCGATGTGCTGAACCTGTTCTACCAGGCGTTTGACCGGGGTTTCATGCGGGATGGGGAGGGCCGCGAGATCGATTTTCGCAATACCCTGTTTCTGATGACGTCGAATCTTGGCAGCGAGCTGTTGCTGGAACAGGAGGGGGAGCGGGAGCGCGGGGCCTGGCTGGACGCGTTGCGCCCCGTGTTGCTGGCCCATTTCCAGGCGCCGCTGCTGGCGAGGATGCAGGTGGTGCCGTTTGGGCTGCTGTCCGAGTCCGCCTTGGCGGAGATTGCTCAATTAAAGCTGGCGACGCTGGCCGCGCATCTGAAGGAGTCGCAAGGCATTGAGCTTGAGGCCGGAGAGGACTGCGCGCGGGCGATGGCCGGCGCTTGCGGTAGGCGAGACAACGGCGCAAGGGGCCTGGATCATCTGATCCGGCAGCAGTTGTTGCCGGAAATGGCGGCGCAGTGTTTGCAGTGGCGTTTGGAGCGGGGGGGCATGCCGGCGCGGATTGAGCTGGCGGCGGGGCAGGACGATCAGCTGGAAATGACGTTGTTGTAATCGTCCCGGAGCCTCGCCGATACTTGGCTTCGTCATTTTTCAGCGCTAGTGAATATCACCTTCCATGTTTTTTGCAGCTGGGAAAGCGGATTGATACAATTCAATCCGCTTTTTCTATTATGAATAGAATAAAAGTCGTGCTGTAATGGAAATCGCAGCGATCCGAAAAATCACAAAGACAGGACTTGACGCATGTTCGTCGGAATCGGGTACCTCATAATTCTTGGCTCCGTGCTGGGGGGATTCGTCGCTGCGGGGGGGCATCTCGCCGCGTTGATGCAGCCGCTGGAGGTGGTGATGATCGCGGGCGCCGCGCTCGGCGCTTTCGTGGTGGCCAACGGCGGCGCGCCGCTGAAGGCCACGATGAAGGCTTTCCCCACCGTGTTCAAGGGCACGCCTTACAGCAAGGCCTTCTACATGGAGTTGTTCTCGCTGCTGTTCGAGATTCTGACCAAGGTGCGCAAGGAAGGCCTGATGTCCATCGAGGCCGATGTCGAGAATCCGGAAGCCAGTCCTGTCTTTTCCAAATACACCACTGTTCTGCACGACCACCACGTGGTGGAATTCATCTGCGATTACCTGCGCCTGATGGTGGGCGGCAACCTCAACGCTTTCGAGATCGAGAACCTGATGGACGTGGAGATCGAAACCCACCATCACGAGGGCGAAGTGCCGGTCAACGCGGTCAAGGGCCTGGCCGACGGTTTGCCGGCCTTTGGTATCGTGGCGGCGGTGATGGGGGTGGTGCACACTATGGAGTCCGTGGGCGCGCCGCCGTCCGAGCTGGGCATGCTGATTGCCCACGCGCTGGTGGGCACCTTCCTCGGTATTTTGCTGGCCTACGGCTTCGTCGGCCCGCTGGCCACTATTCTGGAGCACAAGCTGGGCGACGGCACCCGAGTCTACCAAACCATCAAGGTCACCATTCTGGCCAGTCTCAACGGCTACGCGCCGCAAGTGGCGGTGGAGTTTGGCCGCAAAGTGCTGGCTTCGCATGATCGTCCGTCCTTCAAGGAACTGGAAGACCATGTGAAACAGGCGAAGAAATAAGCGGGGGGCGCGATCATGGCTGACGAATCGCAACGGCCCATTATCGTCAAACGCATCAAGAAGGGCGGCCACGGCCACCATGGCGGGGCCTGGAAGATCGCCTACGCCGACTTCGTGACCGCGATGATGGCCTTCTTCCTGCTGATGTGGCTGCTGGGTTCCGCGTCGCAGGGCACCTTGAACGGCATCGCCGAATACTTCAAGACGCCGCTGAAGGTGGCGCTGTCCGGCGGCGCCGGCGCCGGCGACGCCACCTCGGTGATCAAGGGCGGCGGCAATGATTTGACCAAGCAGACCGGCCAGGTCAACAAGTCCGGCTCGCCGCAAGACGAGATCATGCGCAAGCAGCAGGAAAAAGCGTCGATGGAGCAGCTGCAGAACAAGATCCAGAGCACGGTGGATCACAGCGAGCTGCTCAAGGAGTACAAGAACCAGCTCAAGCTGGAAATCACCCCGGACGGGCTGAAGATCCAGATCGTGGACGAGCAGAACCGTTCGATGTTCGACTCCGGCAGTTCGCGCATGCTGCCGCATACCCGCGTCTTGCTGCAGCAGCTGGCGAAAGAGTTGAACATGATGCCGAACAAGATCAGCATCTCCGGCCATACCGACGCCAAGCCATTCGGCAGCGGCCAGGGCGGCTACAGCAACTGGGAGCTGTCGGCGGACCGCGCCAACGCGGCGCGGCGCGAGCTGGTGGCGGGCGGCCTGCAGGACAACAAGGTCTTGCGCGTGGTGGGCCTGTCCTCGGCCAACCCGCTGGTGAAGACCAATGTGTTCAGCCCGGAAAACCGGCGCATCGCCATTGTGGTGCTGAACAAGGAAGCCGAGAGCAATATCCTCAACGACGGCTACAAGCCGCAGATGAACCAGGATGTGATTGGCGGGCCCGCGGAGGGCGGGGCGGAGCCGGCAGAGGCGCCGGCGGAAGCGCCGGCCAAATAATGCCGATGCGAGCCTTGCCTTGTTGAGCCGCTTGCGCCATCTGGGCCTGCAAGTGCTGTCGGCCTTGGCGGCGATGTATTTCGTCGCCCCCGCCGCCCAGCCCTTGGCTTGGGCGATCCTGCAGGGCCTGTGCGCGGCGGCCTTGGCCATTTTCATGCGCCTGCCGGGCTGGCAGCGTTTGCTGCACGGGCTGTTCGTGCCGGCGCTGGCCTTGATGCATCAGGCGGCCTTGCCGCCTTGGGTGTATTTGCTGGGGCTGGCGCTGACTTTCGCGCTGGGCCGCAACGCCGTGCTGGAACGCGTGCCCTTGTATCGCTCTTCCGCTCAGGCGGCGGAGCGCCTGGCCGAGCGCCTGCCGGGGCGGGCCGCCTTGCTGGAGGCTGGCTGCGGAGACGGCAGGCTGGCGGTCTGGCTGTGCCGGCTGCGGCCGGATGTCAGGGTTAGGGCGCTGGAAAGCGCCTGGGGCAGTTGGCTGTTGGCCCGCGCGCGCTGGTGGCTGGCGCGGCGGCCGCGGCGGCTGGAGTTCGCCTGCCGCAGTTTTTGGAGGGAATCTTGGGGAGAGTACGATGCGGTGTACGTGTTTCTGTCCCCGGAGCCGATGGCTAAGGTCTGGCGCAAGTTTGTGGCGGAAGGCCGGCCCGGCAGCCTGCTGGTCAGCAACACCTTCGCCGTGCCCGATGTCGAACCCGATGAACGCATCCCGCTGGGAGGCGCTTTGCAAACCGAATTACTGATCTGGCGCCACCCACATGGAGCTTGCTAACTGGATCAAGTCCATCGCCGAACGGCGTTGGCCGATTCTGCCCAATACGCTGGGCGAGCTGAAGGACATCTGCGCTCGCCACAGCGATCTGATCAATTTCACCGACCTTGCCAATCTCTGTCTGTCCGACCCCTTTCTGCTGTTGGACCTGGTCCGGGTGGTGGGCGGTTCGCGCGCCTTGCAGCGCAATGAAAGCATTCCCTCGGTGGAGCAGACGCTGCTGCTGATGGGGCTGGAGGCGGTGACCAACCGCTTTGGCCGCGTCGCCGCGCTGGAGGCGGTGCCGGACAAGCTGGATGCCGAGGTGCTGGAGGCGGTGGAGGACTGGCTGGGCCGCTCCCGGGTGGCCGCCTTGCTGATCAAGGAGTGGCTGTCTCTGCAGGGCGATCACAAGGTGGAAGACTGTTTCGTGGCCGCCTTGCTGTACAATCTGCCCGCCTGCCTGTTCATGATGCAGCGCAATCAATTGCCGGACCGCCCGCTGCTGCAGGAAATGTCCAACGCCTTCGATTGCGATTACGCCCAGGTGCTGGAGCAATTCATCAAGCTGATGCCCTTGCCCACCGGCCTGAACGCCCTGCTGGGGCCGGGCAGTCCGACCAAGCGCCGCCAATTGCTGCGCCTGGCGATGGCCACCGCCAACTCTCTGGAGCAAGGCGTTTGGCGCAGCACCTGGCAGGTGGGCGTGGAGGCCGCGGCCAAGCTGATAGGCTGCGCGCCGCATCTGGCGCATCAGGCGGTGGTGCACGCGGCCTTGTCGGTGGCGCGCCACCCCCGGGCCGTGGGCTATATGTACCCGGTGCGCAGTCTGTTGATGCTGGAAGGGGAGTACAAGCGGCCCAGCTTGCAGAAAACCGCGGCCTTGAGCGACGCGGAGCAGATGGAAAAGGCGATACGCGAATCCATCCGCCACTTGGCCAACGATCTCAAGTTCGAGCGGGTGTTGTACTACCGTTACGATCAGGACGCGCATGCGCTGAAGCTGCGTTATCAGCTGGGCCTGGGCGACAGCCACCCGCTGCGCAAGCTGGCCCTGGGGCTGGAGCCGGGCTCTTTCTTCGCGGTGTTGACCAGCAAGCCGCAAAGCTTCCACGCGCCGGCCCTGGTGCGCCAGCAGTTGGAGCGGCGCTACGAGGATCTGTTTTTCGAACATGTCGGGGACAATGAATTCGCCCTGATCACCCTGTTTGTCGGACATGCGCTGTCCGGCGTGTTCTATGTCGACAACGGCCATAGCGGCCAGGCGATCGACGAGGACAGTTACCACCGTTTCAAGGATTTAGTGGCGCGCCTGACCCTGCTGCCGCAATAGGACACATGTCGTACATCAGCAAAACCATCACTTCCGCCCATAACGACGAAATCAAGCAATTGGCGCGCCTGGCGCAAAGCCCGCGCGAACGCCGCAAGCAACAGTTGATGTTGCTGGAGGGCATTCATCTGACCGAGTCCTGTCTGGACGCCGGCATCGTTCCCGAGCGGGTGTATCTCAACGAGGCGGCGCAAGCGCATCCTGAGGTGCAGGCCTTGTTGCGGCGCCTGAGCGCGCCGACGGTCGTGGTCACGGTGCCGGAAGCGGTGTTGGCCAAGGCCACCGCGCTGGCCAGCGCCGGGGAATTGCTGGCCTTGTGCCCGCGGCCGCAAGCGCGGCCCTGCCCGGAAGCCGCATCGCGGGTGATGCTGGAGGATATCCAGGATCCGGGCAATCTGGGCACCATTCTGCGGTGCGCGGCGGCGGCTGGCGTCAGCGAGCTGATGTTGTCCAAGGGCTGCGTCGACGTCTATTCGCCCAAGGTGCTGCGCGCCGGCATGGGCGCCCACTTCGTGCTCAATATCCACGAGCAGGCCGATCTTTGCGCCGAACTGGCGCGCTACGACGGCCGCAAGCTGGTCACCCATCTGGAAGGCTCGACTTCTTTGTACGCGCAGGACCTGCGCGGACCGGTGGCTTTCGTGTTCGGCAACGAGGGCGCCGGCGTCAGCGCGGAGGCGCTGGCTCTGGCCGATGCGCGGGTGCGGATTCCGATGCCGGGCCACGCCGAATCGCTGAATGTGGCGATGGCGGCGACAGTGTGTTTGTTCGAGCGGGTGAGGCAGCTGGAGACGGATTTCTCATCCTGAGCATTGAGAACGCTGGACTAGGGGGATATATGACTAGGTTCGCGCTGGCGGAGCGCATTCTGCCCAATTATCAGTTTGTCGAGACGCATTCCCGCATTCTGGCCGCCGATGCGGCCTCGACGCTGGACGCGGTGCAACGCGTCGCGCCGGCGGACGACCCTTGGGCGCGGCGCTTCATGGCGCTGCGCGAACTGCCCGGCCGCCTGAGCGGCGCCTTGCCCGGCAATCGTCCGCCGTTCGGCATGCACAGCTTCACGCCGCTGGCGCGCGACGGCGATAGCGAATTGACGCTGGGCCTGGCGGGCGCCTTCTGGCGCGCGGACTTCGGCCTGCGCGAGATCGGCGGCCTTGAGGATTTCATGGCTTTGAATGAGCCGGGCGTGGCCCGGCTGTTGCTGAGCTTTCACTGCGAAACCGTTGCCGAGGGCGTGCGGCTGTCGACTCAGACCCGCGTGCATTGCCCCGACGCGGGCACCCGTTGGCGTTTTGCGCCGTACTGGTATCTGATTCGTCCGGTCAGCGGCCTGATCCGCCGGCGCATGCTGCGGCAGGTGGAGCGGGCGTTGTTGCGCGATCCGGCAAGGGCTTGAAGCCTTGCGCATGAAAATTGAGTAGCGTTTGATTTTTATTTTGCCTGGTTTGCTTTATCATGCGCCGGAGATATTTAAACGGCAAATTGAAACAAAGGAAACCAGCACAGATGAATGAGGCCGCGCTTGATTCTTCCTCATCCCGCTTCGGCGGGCTTTCTTCTTTTCTGCGGCAGCAGTGGGCCACCATCGGCCTGGTGCTCGCCAATCTGATCGTTTACGTCTGGATGGGCGCCTCGGGCGTTTCCTGGACCGAGCCCGATCCCGAGCAACTGGTGAGCTGGGGCGCCAATCTGGCGCCGTTCACCCTGGGCGGCGAAAGCTGGCGGCTGTTGAGCAGCATGTTCGTGCACGGCGGCGCCATGCACCTGCTGCTCAATATGTATATGTTGCTGCTGATCGGTCCCTTGGCGCAGAAACGCTTCGGCGGCATCGGCTTCTTGGCTATTTATCTCGCCACCGGTCTGGCTGCGGGCTTGGCCAGCGCCTGGTGGCATGGCACCCATCCGGTGACCAATCTGCTGATGCAGAGCAGCATCCGCCTGGTGGCCAGCGTCGGCGCGTCCGGCGCCTTGATGGGCCTGGCCGGCGCGCTGTGCGTGGCCGGCCTCAGCGACGCCGACATGGGCGGCTCGCAGGGCAAGGCCTTGGCGCAAGTGGTGCTGTTGAACCTGGGCATGGGTTTCATGGTGTCCGGCGTGGACCAGGCCTGCCATATCGGCGGCTTGTTGGCCGGCCTGCCGCTGGGCGTGCTGGGGTGGCTGAGCCTGCGCCCGTTGCGGCGGCATTTGATGTTCGCCGCGCTGGCCGGCGCGGCGGTGGCCGGAGCGCAGCCGGCGAGCCAGGCGCTGGGCTCCGAGGAACTGAGTGAAATGGCGGCCAAGGTGCGTCAGCAGCGGCAGGAGGAGTTGGAGCAGGCGCGGCTGGAGGCGGAGAAAGCCCGGCGCGTGGAGTTGGCGCGCAGCGAGCGGGCGGCGCGGCCCAAGCCAGTGAGCCGGGAGCAGGCGGCCGGCGTGGAGATTCCGCTGAATCTGAGCGGGGTGTACGGTTCGGGCGTGTTGAGCGCGGATGGCGCCCGCCTGTATCTGGTCGACACCGAGCAAAACAGCCTGGAGGTGGTGGACCTGCGACAGCAGCGGCTGGAGCGCAGCATTGCCGGCCCCAAGCTGTTGGTGCCTAAGAATGCCATTTGTGGCCAGAATCTGTGCCGTGGCATTGGTGCCTGGTCGGTGGCGCTGAGCTCAGACGAGCGCTGGGCCTTGGTGCCGGGGATGGCGAACGACGCGGTGGCCTTGGTGGATTTGCGGACGGGCGGCATCGTCCACCGTTTCGCCACCGGTAAATCGCCGAGCCAGGTACTGTTCAGCCGCGACGGTCAGCGCGCCTATGTGATCAATGCCGGCGACAATACCTTGAGTACCCTGGATTTGGCGCAGCGCCGTGTCATCGGTCAGCCGGTGCGCTTGGGCGAGCCCAGTCAGGAAGTGGGCGCGCGCTTCAACAAACCGTTGCTGCGCCTGAACACCGTCGGCGACAAGCTGTTGTTGAGCGATGCGCGCAAGGACACGCTGCAATTGCTGGACCTGCGCTCGATGCAGCCTAGCGGCAAGCCGCTAAGCTTGCCCTCGGACGCGCTGGATGACTGGGCGGCGGACCCGGCCGGCAATCTGTGGTGGCCGACGCGTGGCGATGTGATGTGGCAGTATCAAGGCGAGCCGTTGGCAGCGCGTCAGGCCTGGCTGCATTGCAAGGCTGAGGGTTGGCAGAAGCTGGCAGCGAGCCCGGACGGCGCCTGGTTGGCCAGCCACAAGGACAGCGGCGGAGCGATCCGCTTGCTGAGCCGCCGCAGCCTGAGTACCGTCGGCGTGTTCCCGGTGAGCTCCATGCCGCGGCAGCTCTTGTTCAGTCGCGACGGCAAGACCCTGTTGAGCGTGCACTATCACGGCGTGACGATTTACACCTTGGACAAGAGCATGGATGCGGCGGCCTATGTCGCCGAGAACGAAGAGGCGTATTGCAATGTGCGCACGCCGCAGCAGATGGCCGCGGCGAAAGAGCGCCTGCGGCAGTCTGGCTGGCCGATGCTGCCTTGACGTGGCCGTTCCGTTACTCCAGCGGGATGTAGACTTCGCCGCGCATCAGCGGCCTGGCGGTGCGGGTCATCACCACTTCGCTGATGGTCCAGCCGTATTCGTCCGAGTGGCCCAGCACCGCTTCCACCGTTTGTCTGCCGCTGGCGTGGCTGAAGGTCAGCGGCATGCCGCGCACCGGCGCGCCGGCCACTTGCTGCGGCAGCGTGCCTTCGGTGGCGCAGGCGCAGGCCAGCGCGATGGCGCCGGTGCCGGTGTAGGCGTGGTGCAGCGAGCGGCCGGAGGTCAGGATGCGGGCGTTGATCTGGCAATCCTCGTCCCGGCTTTCCGATAGCAGGCTGATCCGCGGCGAGCCGGGCCGTTCCCGCCGGGCGGCGAAAATGTCGGGCGCCAGGCCCATGACCACGGCGGCGATTTCCCGCGCCCACTCCAGCCGGTGGCGCGCTGTCTCAGGCAAGGCCGCCATTTCTTCGTCGCCCTTGAGGCCGAAGTCCCGGGCGCGGACGAACACCGTGGGATTGCCGGCGTCCACCAGGGTGGCTTCCACCCGGCTGCCGTCCGGCAGCGTCAATTCGTCCACCAGCTTGCCGGTGGGGTAGAGTTCGCCGGAGCTGCCGCCGGCCGGGTCCAGGAAACGCAGCCGGATCGGCGCGCCGGGAAAGGCGACGCCGTCGATGCGGTAGTCGCCTTGCCAGACCGGCTGGCCGTGCATGATTTCCAGTTCGGCGACGATGCGCTTGCCGACATTGGCTTGCCAGATGCCGATGGAGGCCACGCCGTCGCGCGGCTCCACCAGTTTTTCCATCACCGCGAACAGCGGCACCGCGGCGCTGAGGTTGCCGCAGTTGCCGGACCAGTCTATCAGCGCGTGTTCTATCGACACATGGCCGAACAGGCAATCGACGTCGCAATCGTCGCGCCGCGACGGGCTGAGTATCATCACCTTGCTGGTGCTGGCCCGGCCGGTGCCCAGGCCATCGATCTGCTTGCCGTGCGGGTCCGGGCTGCCGATGGCGCGCAAGAGCATGCGTTCCCAGGAGGAGGTGTCCTCGGGCAGCGCGTCGGCGCGGATGAACAGACCCTTGCTGGTGCCGCCGCGCATCAGCGTGGACGGCAGACGGTAGATCGCGGCCATGTCAGTGCGTCTCCAGTTGCTCCTTGCGGACGGCGATGGCGCGGGTCCGGGCGCGATCTATCGCTTCCGGCAGCGTGCGCTTGTCTTCCCACTGGCGGGCGATGCCGCCGGCGTCCACCGCCAGCGCCGCGTCCAGCAGCGCGGACAGGTAGTCCGCCTGCGGATAGGGCCGGTCGTGGAAGCCCAGGCGTCCGCGCGCGTCCGCGCGGCAGGCGTCCAGCATCAGCAAGAAGCGTTCCGGCCGCCGCAAGGCGTCGGTTTGCTTGAACAATCTCAATATTGTGCTTGGCTTCAATTCGAAAGCACAGTGTACTTTGGTATGGCTCAACAGCGTGACGCGCGCCAGGTCGCGGCAGTCGGCCGGCACCCGCAAACGCTGACACAGCGTCAGCAGCGGGGCTTCGCCGGCGGCCTCGTGGCCGATGTGGCGCGGCAGCACGTCCGCCGGCGTCAGCGCCTTGCCCAGGTCATGGGTCAGCGCGGCGAAGCGCGCCGCCAGCGGCAGGCCTTGCTCGGCGGCGCAGTCCAGCGCCCGCATCACGTGGTCGCCGGTGTCGATTTCCGGGTGGTGGTCGGCCCGCTGCGGCACGCCGAACAGCGCGTCCAGCTCCGGCAGCACGCGGGCGAGGGCGCCGCAGGCGCGCAGGACCAGGAACATGCGCGACGGCCGCTCCTCCATCAGGCCCTTGGCCAGCTCCTGCCACACCCGCTCCGCCACCAGGGCGTCGGCTTCGCCGTCCGCCACCATTTGCCGCATCAGCGCCATGGTGTCCTCGGCCACGGCGAAGCCGAAACGGGCGGCGAAGCGCGCCAGCCGCAGGATGCGCACCGGGTCTTCGGCGAAGGCGGGGCTGACGTGGCGCAGGACGCCGGCCTCGAGATCGCGCCGGCCGTGGTAGGGGTCGATCAGGCTGCCGTCCGCCGCCTCGGCGATGGCGTTGATGGTCAGGTCGCGTCGGGCCAGGTCCTGTTCCAGCGTCACGTCCGGCGCGGCGTAGACGGCGAAGCCGTGGTAGCCCTTGCCGGTTTTGCGCTCGGTGCGCGCCAGCGCGTATTCCTCGTGGGTGTCCGGGTGCAGGAATACCGGAAAGTCCTTGCCCACCGGCTTATAGCCCAGCGCCAGCAGGTCTTGCGGGCTGGCGCCCACCACCACCCAGTCGCGGTCTTTCACCGGCAGTTTCAGCAGGCGGTCGCGCACGGCGCCGCCGACGATATAGCATTGCATTGATCCGTTTCCCGTTCAGCGCGCGATCTGGCGGCGGTAGGCGGACATCTGCAGATTGAATTCCTCCGCGCCCAGCAAGGCCGGCGCCAGCGCTTCCAGCGCCGTGGGGCTGAAGCCCAGCAGAGCGGCGGGGAAGGGCTGGTCGCTGACATTGTCCACGCTCAGCGAGCGCACATTGTCGCGGCTGATCAGCGCGGGACCGGGCAGGCATTCCATCAATGCTGCCTGCAGCATGGCCAGGCCCTGCGGCAGCGCGATTACCGGACGCGGTTTGCCGATATGGCGGCCCACCAGGCTTACCAGCTCGGCCAGCGTGTAAACGCCGGGGCCGGCCAGGTCCAGGCTTTGGCCGATGGCGGCGCGGCGCGACAGGCAGGCCGCCACCGCGTGGGCGACGTCGCCGGCCCAGATCGGCGCGAAGCGCGTCTTTGCGCCGGCCAAGGGCAGAAAGGGCGCTTTGCGCAGCAGGCCGGCGAACATATTGAGGAAGCTGTCGCCGTGGCCGAACACCACGGACGGCCGCAAGAGGGTCCATTCCAGGCCGCTTTCGCGCACGCGCGCTTCGGCGCGGCCCTTGCTTTGCTGGTACAGGCTGGGGCCGCGCTCGTCGGCGCCCAGCGCGCTGATGTGGATCAGCCGGCGCACGCCCTGGCTGCGGCAGGCCGCGATCACCTTCTCGGTCAATTGCACATGGGCTTTGTCGAACTGCGCGGCGCTGCCGTGCAGGATGCCCACCATATTGATCACTGCGTCGTGGCCGGAAATCAGTTGTTCCAGCGCTTCCGGACGGTGGATGTCCGCTTCCACCAGCTGCGCGCCGGGCAGCACCAGCAGCGAGGCCTTGGCGCGTTCGCGCCGGCGGGTGGCGATGGTCAGCTGGCAGTCTTGTTCGGTCAGCCGTTCTGCGATGTAGCTGCCGATGAAGCCGCTGCCGCCGATGACGCAGATGCGTTGGTAAGTCATGGGTGAGGTCCCTTTCTTATGGTACTTGTGGGAGTGGGCTTGGTCCGCCGCGAGGGGGACCAAGCGGAGGTTCAGCGCGCCGGCACTACGCCCATGCGGTTCTTCAAGGAGATGTTGGCGTGGCCGAAGGTGCTGGAGTAATAAGCGGCGTTGGCCATCACTTTCTGCACGTAGTCGCGGGTCTCGGTGAAGGGGATGGTTTCGGCATAGATGGTGCCGTCCAGCGTGCGGTCCGCCTGCCAGGCGCGCGCGCGCCCCGGGCCGGCGTTGTAGGCGGCGGTGGCCATCACTTCGTTGCTGGACAAGCTGTCCAGCACGTAGCGCAGATACCAGGTGCCCAGTTGCACATTGGTTTCGATGTCGTTGACCGCGTATTGGCCCAGGCCGATTTTCTTGGCCACCCATTTGGCGGTGGCCGGCATCAGCTGCATCAGGCCGGAAGCGCCGACGCCGGAGCGCGCCATGGTGATGAAGCGGCTTTCCTGGCGGATCAGGCCGTAGACCCAGGCGTCGTCGATGTCCAGTTGCTTGGCGTAGCGCTGGGTGACGTCGCGGTAGGGCGTCAGGTAGCGCAAGGAGTAATCGTGTTCTTCCTTGGTGCGTTCGGCGCTGTAGATGGCCATATCGTAGAAGCTGGCGCGGCGGCCCACTTCGGCGGCGGCCAGCAGTTCGATGTCGCTGCGGTTGCGCATCGCCCAGCGCCATTCGCGCTGCGCGTCGGCGCGGAACTCGGGCTTGACGTGGCGTTCGGCCAGCTCCAGCAGCGCCAGCGCGCGTTTGATCGCCGGCTCCTCGCTCATCTGTTTGATGTCGTCCTTGGCCGGGCCGCTTTTGCTGGCCGGGGTGGACAGGCTGTTGCCCAGTTCTTCCAGCGACAGCAGCGCGTAGTAGTTGTGGCCGATGCTGGCCTGGCTGAACAGCGGCGTCGCCTCGTTCTGCCGGCCCAGCTGTTGCAGCGAGCGGCCGCGCCAGTAGCGCCAGGCCGGTTTGGCGCTGACGGTGACAGGCATGGCGCGGATGATTTTCTCCAGTTGGGTCCATTGCTCCAGGCGCAGCGCCGAGCGCGCCCACCATTCCCATTGCTCGGCGGTCAGCTGGTCGGCGTCGGCCTTGTCGAACCACTGCAGCGCTTGCGCCGCCTGCTGTTTGCGCGCGGACAGCAGCGCCAGTTGGCCCCAGGCGAAGCCGGCGCGTTCCTTGCTCAAGGACTTTTCGTGATCGAGCAGTTTGCCCAGGCCGTTGCTGATATTGGCCTTGCCCTTGATCACGATGTCGTAGACCGCCGCTTCCTGGCCGCCGGGGGTCGACAGATCGGCGTTGGCCGGCTTGCTGAGCGCGGCGTTGTCCAGCGGCAGGCCGGTGTTGGCGGCCAGTTGGCGCGCCTGGCTCAGGTAGTTGCCGGCCAGGAGCAGGCGGGCGCGCTGCCACAGCCAGTCGCGCTTCACGACGCCGCGGCGCGCGGCCTCGGCGATCAGGCGGTTGCAGCCTTCCGGCAGCGGACGGCTTTCCAGGAAGCGGTCCAGATCCGTCGGCGCCTTGCCCTGATTCAGCTCGTTGAGCTGACCGTAGCAGCTGGATTCTTCGTCCCGGCCTTCCGGCGGCAGTTTTTTCCACTCCGCGGCGAAGCGGCTCCAGCTTTCGCGCGCGGCCAGTTTTTTCAGCCATTCGTTGCGCACGCGCTCCGGCATCAGGCCTTCGTCCACGCGGGCCAGGAAGTTCTGGGCCGGGCCGTCGTCGTCGCCGTCCAGCGCCTTGAGCGCCAGCCAGTAAGCCGGGTAGTCCTTCAAGGGGTAGTTGGACGGCATGCCGCCCGCCAGGCTGGCCAACTGGCCCAGCTTGTTGCCGCGAAAGGCGTCGCGGGCGGCGATCAGTTCGTCGTCGGCGCCTGCGAAGGCGGGCAGGGCGGCCGTCAGCGCCAGGCTGAGGGCGAGCATGCGGCTGGGGGCGGTGAATGTCATAGGGTTCATGATCCGGTTTCGTCTTTATTATCCGGCGCGGGGCGCCGCTTTGGTTCAGACCCGCGCGCGGCGGGTAAATTCTTCGCGTCCTATTTGCGCCAGAAGGCCGGCGTGAACAGGATCAGCAGGGTAAACACTTCCAGCCGGCCCAGGAGCATGGCCAGGCTGCAAGTCCATATCTGGAAGTCGGACAACGACGCGTAGTTCGACGCCGGTCCGACCACGCCGAGCCCGGGCCCGGCATTGTTGATCGAGGCGATCACCGCGGTGAAGGCACTGAGAAAATCCAGGCCGCTGGCGATCAGCGCGAAGCTTAGTATCACTATGCACATGCAGTAGACAAATATGAAGCCCATTACCGACAGCATCACGTCTTGCGGCACCACTTTGCCGCCGATTTTCACCGGACGCACCGCCGCCGGATGCAGCAGCCGCGTCATTTCATTGACGCTTTGCTTGCTCAGCATCAGGGTGCGCACCATCTTGATGCCGCCGCCGGTGGAGCCGGAGCAGGCGGTGACGCTGGACAGGAACAGCATCCACAATGGCACGAAGATAGGCCAGCGCGCGTAGTCCACGCTGGCGAAGCCGCTGTCGGTGGCGATGGAGATCAGATTGAAGCTGACGTGGCGCAGCGCGGTGGGGAAGTCGTAGACGCGGTGGGCCCACAGATAGGCGCTCATCGCCAGAATGCTGCCCAGCAGCAGCCACAACATGGCCTTGGCCTCCGGGTCGCGCAGATAGGCGCGCAGCGAGCGCTGACGCAGCGCCAGGAAGTGGGTGGCGAAGTTCATCGCGCCGACTATCATGCCGAAGCTCAGGATCAGTTCCACCGGCAGGGAATCGAAGGCGCCCACGCTGCTGTCCCGGGTGGAGAAGCCGCCCAGGGACAGCGCGGCGAAGGCGTGGCACACCGCGTCCAGCCAGCTCAGGCCGGCGGCTTTCAGGGCCAGGGCCACCGCCAGCGTCCAGCCGCTGTAGACCAGCCACAGGTTCTTGGCGGTTTCGGTGATGCGCGGCGCCAGCTTGCTGTCCTTCATCGGTCCCGGCGTTTCCGCCTTGTACAGCTGCATGCCGCCGATGCCGAGGATGGGCAGGATGGCCACCGCCAGCACGATGATGCCCATGCCGCCCATCCAATTGAGGAAGTGGCGCCAGAAGTTGAGCGAGGCCGGCAGGGCGTCCAGGCCGCTGATCACGGTGGAGCCGGTGGTGGTGAGGCCGGACATCGCCTCGAAGAAGGCATGGCTGAAGGACATGTCCGGCCGCGCCAGCATGAAGGGGAAGGAGGCGGTGATGGCGAAACCCACCCACAGCGTGGTGACCAGGATGAAGCCGTCGCGCGGCTTCAGTTCGCGCTGGTAGCGCCGGGTGGCGGACCACAAGGCGAGGCCGATGGCCAGGCCGGCCACAGCGGCGGTGACGAAGGTGTCCAGCGCGCCGTCGCGGTACAGGATGGAGACCAGCGCCGGCGCGAGGAAGGTGCAGGAGAACAGCATGATCAGCTTGGACAGCACATAGAGGATGGCGAGTATCTTGCGCATGTCTCAGTCCCGCGGCTGGTAGAACTCGAGCGGCAAGCCGTCCGGGTCCGCGCAGAAGAAAAAGCGCGCGCCGGTGTATTCGTCCACGCGGACATCCTCCACCGCCACGCCCTCGGCCAGCAGGTTTTGGCGACAGGCGGCGAGGTCGGCGCAGGCGAAGGCCAGGTGGCGCAGGCCGCAGGCTTCCGGCCGTGTGGGGCGCGGCGGCGGCGAGGGAAAACTGAACAGCTCCAGCTGGCCGCCGCCCGGCGCGGCCAGGTCCAGCTTCCAGGACTGGCGTTCGGGGCGCCAGTGCTCGGCCAGGATGGGCAGGCCGAGGACGCGGTGGTAGAAGTCGCGCGAGCGGGCGTAATCGGAGGCGATGATCGCCACGTGGTGCAGGCCGGTCAGATGCATGGTCACAGAAAGCCCAGTTTGACCTGAATGAGTTTTTCCACCTGGCGGATCACCCGGCGGCGCGACAGGAAGATGATCAGATGGTCGCCGTTTTCCACCGTCAGATCGTGGTGCGCCATCAGCACCTGTTCGCCGCGGATGGCCGCGACGATGTGGCTGCCGTGCGGCATGTCGATCTGCTCGATGCGGCGGCCGGTCAGCCGCGATTGCTGCGCGTCGCCGTGGATGATGACTTCCATCGCCTCCGACGCGCCGCGGCGCAGCGGATGCACCGCCTCCACGTCGCCCTGGCGGATATGGGCCAGGATGGAGCCTATGGTGGACAGGTGAGGCGAAATCACGATGTCGATGCGGTGGCCTTCCAGCAGGTCCACATAGCTGGTGCGGTTGACCAGGGCCACCACCCGGCGCGCGCCCATGCGCTTGGCCAGCAGCGTGGACATGATGTTGTCCTCGTCATCGTTGGTCAGCGCGCAGAACACGTCCATCTCGTCCACGTTCTCGGCGTCCAGCAGCTCTTCGTCGGTGGCCTCGCCGCGCAGCACCAGCGCGTGCTCCAGCCGTTCCGCCAGCCATTGCGCGCGTTCCGGCCGCGCTTCTATCACTTTGACGCTGAAATCGTTCTCCAGCAGTTTGGCCAGCCGGTAGCCGATATTGCCGCCGCCGGCGATCATGATGCGCCGCAAGGGCCGCTCGCTGAAGCGCAGCTCCTTGAGCATGGCCTGCACGTGCTCGCGCGCGGCGACGAAGAAGACCTCGTCGCCTTCCTCCAGCACGGTGTCGCCGTCCGGCACCAAAAGCGTGTCCCGGCGGTGGACGGCGCAGACGCGGCAATCCGCGTCCGGCATGTGTTCGCGTATATGGCGCAGCGGCATGCCCAGCAGCTTGCCGCCGGAGTGGGCGCGGGACACCACCAGTTGCAGCTTGCCATCGGCAAAGTCCAGCACTTGCAGCGCGCCGGGGTAGGCGAACAACTGATAGATGTGGTCTGTGACGATCTGTTCCGGACAGATGGCGGATTCGATGCCGAAGTGGGCGAGCGGATCGCCGTGCTCGGATTCCAGGTAATCGCTGGAGCGGATGCGGGCGATGCGGGTGGGGATGTTGAAACAGGCTTCGGCCATTTTGCAGGCCACCAGATTGGTTTCGTCGTCGCGGGTCAGCGCCAGCACCATGTCGCTGTCCGCCGCGCCGGCATCGGCCAGCACCTGAGGGTGGGCGGCGTTGCCGGCCACGGTGCGGATGTCCAGCCTGTCCTGCAGCTGTTTGAGCCGCGCGGCGTTTTGATCCACCACTGTGATGTCGTTGTTTTCCGAAAGCAGGTTTTCCGCCACATTGGCGCCGACCTGTCCGCCGCCGAGAATCAGAATCTTCACCGCGTTGGCCTGATTGTTGGTTTGTTTATGCAATTTTAACGGTTAGCGCGGCCGCTTGCTTGTCGATTAAAAAAGCAAATCAGCAGCCTTGCCACAATCAATTAGACGAATTTGCTCTCAGCTATCAGAATGCATCCATCGATTTATTAAACCTGTCAGTCAATCCAAACAAGGAGTCTCGCCATGTTGCAAAACCGTGAAGGCCAACGCGTACCGAATGTCACTTTCCGTGTTCGTGACAACAACGAGTGGAAAGATGTCAGCACCGCCGAACTGTTCGACGGCAAAACCGTAGCGGTGTTTTCGCTGCCGGGCGCGTTCACCCCCACATGTTCCTCCACCCACCTGCCGCGCTTCAACGAGCTGGCGCCGGCCTTCTTCGCCAACGGCGTGGACGCCATCCTCTGCGTATCGGTCAACGACACCTTCGTGATGAACGAATGGGCCAAGGATCAGGAAGCGCAGAACCTGGTGATGATTCCGGACGGCAACGGCGATTTCACCGCGGGCATGGGCATGCTGGTGGACAAGCAGGACCTGGGCTTCGGCAAGCGCAGCTGGCGCTACTCCATGCTGGTGAAGGACGGCGTGGTGGACAAGATGTTCATCGAGCCGCAAGAGCCGGGCGATCCGTTCAAGGTGTCCGACGCCGACACTCTGCTGGACTACGTCAATCCCAGCGCCAAGAAGCCGGACCAAGTGGTGGTGTTCTCCAAGACGGGTTGCCCGCATTGCGCGCGCGCCAAGGCGGTGCTGAGCGAAAACGGCTACGACTTCGTCGAAGTGCCACTGGACAACAAGGTGCGCGGCAAGGTGCTGGGCGCCGTGGCCGGCAAGATGACCGCGCCGCAGGTGTTCATCAACGGCCAACTGATCGGCTCCGCCGACGAAGTGGAAAAGTACTTCTCCAAGTAAGCCTCAACCGTGTTCGTCCCCGGTGGCTCGGGCCCTGATGCCACCGGAGTTGTTGCGGGCCGGATGCTCCGTCCGGCCCTTTTTTTACCGGGATACGAGACGGCATGCCCAGCGTGCCGTGCCGTATCCCGATACCGAAAGGAATGAAATGCATACCTTGAACATCGATGTCGCCGTGATCGGCGCCGGCACCGCCGGCCTCGCAGCCTACCGCGCCGCCAAGGCTCGCGGCGCCAGCGCCGTGGTGATTGAAGGCGGTCCTTACGGCACCACTTGCGCCCGCGTCGGCTGCATGCCGTCCAAGCTGCTGATCGCCGCCGCCGAGGCCGCGCACGAACTGCGTCACAGCGCGCCTTTCGGCGTGCATGTGGATGGGGACGTGCGCATCGACGGCCGCGAGGTGATGGACCGCGTCAAGCGCGAGCGCGACCGTTTCGTCGGCTTCGTGCTCAAGGGGGTGGAAAGCATTCCGCCGCAAGACCGGCTGCGCGGCTACGCGCGCTTCATCGACAACACCACCTTGCAAGTGGACGAGCACACGCTGGTGCAGGCGCGCCGCGTGGTGATCGCCACGGGTTCCTCGCCCTTGATCCCGCCGCCGTTCCAGGTGTTCGGCGACAGATTGATCATCAACGACGATGTGTTCGATTGGGACACGCTGCCGGACAGCGTGGCGGTGTTCGGCCCCGGCGTTATCGGTCTGGAACTGGGGCAGGCGCTGTCCCGCCTGGGCGTCAAGGTGCGCGTGTTCGGCCGCGGCGGCGGCGTCGGCCCGCTGTCGGACCCCGCTGTGCGCGACTACGCCAGCCGGGCGCTAGGCCGGGAGTTCTATCTGGACCCGGACGCCAAGGTGCTGGAAATGGGCCTGGTCGACGACAAGGCGCAAATCCGCTACCTCAATCTGGACGGCGAAGAAGTCTGCGAGCGTTTCGATTACGTGTTGGCCGCGACCGGTCGAGCGCCCAATGTGCGCGGTCTGGCGCTGGAAAACGCCGGTCTGGCACTGGACGCGGGCGGCGTGCCCAAGTTCGATCCGCGGACGCTGCAGTGCGGGAATTCGCCGATTTTCATCGCCGGCGACGCCAACAACATCCTGCCGCTGCTGCACGAGGCCGCCGACGAAGGCAAGACCGCCGGCGACAATGCCGCGCAGTATCCGGCGGTACAGCCCGGCCTGCGCCGCTCCAGCATCGCCGTGGTGTTTTCCGATCCGCAGATGATGATGGTGGGCAGCCGCTTCGCCGATTTGCCGGCGGATGGCTTCGTGGCGGGCGCCGTCAGTTTTGAAGACCAGGGCCGCAGCCGGGTGATGGGCGTCAACCAGGGTCTGCTGCATGTATACGCCGAGCGCGGCAGCGGCCGCTTCCTGGGCGCGGAAATGATAGGTCCGCGCGCCGAGAACCTGGCTCACTTGCTGGCCTGGAGCCATCAGCAAGGCCTGACCGTTGCCCAGATGCTGGAGATGCCCTTCTATCACCCGGTGATAGAAGAAGGCTTGCGCACCGCGCTGCGCGACGCCGCCACCAAGCTGGCGCAAGACTGAGTCTTGCCGGCGGCATTCCCAAGCGGGATGTCGCCGTTTTTCCGCCCGTCCATGGTCCCCGCCATGGCGGGCTTTTTTGCGTCTGTCTAAGACCCGCTAACCAAACCCCTGATCCTGTGTTGCGCCTCCTTGTCGTACGGCTGGCGCTGCCTGCGTCGGCGCGCCTTGGCTCAGCTACGCTGCGCGGCTTGTTAGCGGCTCTAAGTGGAAGGCCATGAGGGAAATCCTCAACAACTCTAAATATTAATATATTAATTATTTAGATTTGTTGATTTTTTTGAAGTGATGTGACTGAGGTTTGTTGTGCGTTTTTTATTTGTGAATATTGAAATGAAATTGGTGTGCTTGTTGTTTTTTTAGGAAAAATCCTATTGTAGGCATTCTTACGAAAAAGCAAGATGACCTCGCCGCGAATCAATAAGCGGATGTCGCCGGAATGGGGCGGCTGTCTTGCAAGAAAACATCGTTTAATGCGAATGATTTGATTGCGAACTTTCATCTAATTGGAGGTTTAATCATGAAGAAGCAGAATATGATTTTGGTGGTGGCCACGGTTTTTGCCGGAGCCGCTCAATGGGCTTCGGCAAATAGCGCAGATTTGCTGATTACCGGCAAATTGGTGCCGCCCGCGTGCACGCCGGCTTTGAGCGGCGGCGCGGTGATTGATTATGGCAATATCCCGGTGTCCAACCTGAGCAATCGTGACGCGTACACGCTGGAAGATCGCAATGTCAGCCTGACGGTGACCTGCCAAGAGGATACCGCGCTGGGCATCCGCATCACCGATGCCCGCGCGGAGAGCAAGCCCTTGCTGGTTAGCGAAATCCCGAGGCCGACTAAGCCTTCCGGTAGCCATGCGGTCGCTAGCCTCAACGAGCAAACCATGGGTTTGGGGAACGATGCGGAGGCGGGAAAACTGGGCGTTTGGTGGCTGAGCATGGAGTTTGACAAGCTGAAGGCAACCAATAGCGCGAACGCGGAGGTGGGCGATACCAAACTATTGTACTCGTCTAATAATGGCTCGAGTTGGGGGGAGACGAATACCACTCCGCTTAACTCGCATTACGGCGGCGCCAATGTCACCACTTTCGCCATCAAAGGAAAAACGATCGATACCCCTGCGGTAGCCTCCGTACATGAGTTCCCCATGGTGGTGGGGGCGGCATTGAACACCAAGGGGCGCTTGAGTGTGAAGGATGACACCAAACTGGACGGCAAGGGTACTTTCACTATTTATTACCAGTGATTGGGTTACGCGAGTCGGCGCTGAATAAGTCTTGAGTCAGCGTGCTTGAATACGGGCCGGCGGCATGCTTGCCGGCCCGGTTGATACGGTTTGACGCGGTGAATCAACGCCGTCCTTGATGGAAAAGAGTTTCATATGATGCATGCGCTGAATGTGTTCGCCGTTGCGGTCCGCGGCGGCGCTATGGCCGGCGCCTTGGCGCTGGCCCTGCTGCCCGCGGCGGCCTGGTCCGCCGGCGTGGTGCCGGAAACCTCGCTGGTGGTGGTGGAGGAAGGCGACGGCGAGGGCGTGATCAACGTCAAGAATACCGACGCCCACGCCAGCCTGATGTATGTCCGGCTGGAAAACCTGCCCGAAGACCCGGAGCAGCTATTGCTGGCGACGCCGCCGATTTCCCGGGTGGAAGGCGGGGAGAAACAACTGGTCCGCTTTTTGTTGAAATCGCCGCAGCCGCTGCGGACCGAGCGGCTGATGCGGGCGTCCTTCGAGGGGATTCCCGCGGTGTCCGCCGATAAGGGGCATCGCATTCAGATGACTTTCAATCAGAACCTGCCGGTGTTGATCCGTCCCAAGGGCCTGCCGCGCGAGCGGGAGCCGTGGGTCAAGCTGCAGTGGGGCCTGACGGAAGACGGCCGGGTGGAGGTCAAAAACGACAGTCCTTACGTGGTGCGCCTGTCCACGCACAAGGTGGAGTTGCAGCCCGGACGGCAAGGGCTGGAGCTGCCCAAGGCCTATATCCTGCCCGGCGAGCGCTTGCAGCTGGCGTCGGCCGGCCAGACGCCCTTGGACGCCACTCACGTCAAGCTGTGGCCGGCGACCAGCTACGGCTATGCGGTGGACTCCTTTACCGCGACCTTGAACTGAGCGGCCTAGCCCGTGATGAAATATCGCCAAGCAATCGCCGCCGCGCTATGCGCATCCATGCCGGTGCTGGCGGCGAACGCGCCATTCGCGCTGACGGCCGAGGTGGTGCCGCCCAGCTGCACGCCCGGCTTTTCCCATAACGGCGTGGTCGATTACGGCCTCATCCCCTGGTCGGCCTTGAATCCAGGCGCGACGCTGCTGGGCGAGCGGGAGATCAGCTTGCATGTGCAGTGCGATCAGCCGGCGCTGGTGGGTTTGAGCATACGGGACAACCGCGGCGACAGCCGCGCCGGCATCGCCGCCATGGCCGGGCTTCAGACGACGGGGGCCGCATCGCCGTCGCTGCCGGCGGAGGCGGAGCAGACTCTGGGCCTGGGCCGGGACAGCCGCCAGCAAGCGCTGGGCTATTGGTGGCTGAGCCTGATCGAGGCTCATGCGGACGAGCGTCCGGCGACGCTGATGCGCAGCGCCGGCCGGCAGGAAGGCTGGTCGCAGGCCGGCGGCGAACCGCTAAACCTGCGTTACGGCTATGCCTTGGGCTCGCTGCAGCGTCAGGCGCTGCAGCCGGCCGGCACCCACGTGTTCAAGCTGCGCGTCGGCGCGGCGCTCAGGGGGCGGCAGGCGCTCAGCGCGCGCGAACCGGTGCGCTTGGACGGCCACGCCACTGTCACGGTCTTCTATCCCTGACGTCTCCATCCATCCAATCTTGGGTCCTGTTAGATGAAGTGTTCAATTGAATGGCTGCTCAGACCCATTCCGCTATTACTGTGGCTGGCCGGGGCGTTCCCGACGGCGTCGCTGGCGGAGACCGGGGCGCGCGACGCGCCCGGCGAGGGCGTGCAGTTTGACCTGGGCGTGTTGAAGGCGAGCGGCATCGATCCCGGCGTGGCGGAGTACTTCAGCCTGGGCGCGCGCTTTGCGCCGGGCAGGAATCGGGTGTCCTTATTCGTCAACGGCGCCGGTCGCGGCGGCGCCGAGGTGAGCATAGACGAGGGCGGCCGCCTGTGCGTCGACGACGGATTCTGGACGGCAGCCGGCTTGCTGCCCGCGGACGGCCAACCGCCGGCGGAGGCCGGCTGCCGGGAGTTGACGGCTTTTTATCCGCAGGCGGTGGTCAAGCTGCGGCCGGAGCTGGCGCGGGTGGACATCCTGGCGCCCAGCGGCGCCTTGCGGCGCGAGCAGGAGCCACTGGGCGGCTACGACAGCGGCGGCACGGCCGGCCTGTTCAATTACGAGGTGCTGGCCATGCGCCGCAGCGGAGGCGGGCGGAGCCAGCAGTATCTGCAAGGTTTCACGGAAATCGGCTTCAATTGGCGGGACTGGATGGTGCGCAGCCGGCAAAGCTTCGCGCGCAACGAGGCGAGCAATCGTTTCCAGTATCTGTATAGCTATGCGCAGAAGACCCTGGTGGACAGCAAGGCCATCCTGCAAGTGGGCGAGTTGTCGCTGAACAACCCCCTGTTTGCCGGCGTGAATTTCTCCGGCGCGCAGTGGCTGCCGCAAGGGGCCTTGCTGCAGCGCGGCAATCGGCCGCAGGTCAGGGGCATCGCCCAGAGCGAGGCCCGGGTGGAGGTGAGGCAGGCCGGCGCTTTGGTGTACAGCACGCTGGTGCCGCCCGGCGCTTTCGAATTGAACGATGTGCCCATCCTGTCGGCAGGCTTCGATCTGAATGTCACCGTCACCGAAAGCGATGGCGGCCAGCACGCCTTCACCGTGCCGGCGGCGGCGTTTTTCGCCAGCCCGGGCGGCGACGTCGAGGGCTTCAATATGGCGGCGGGCAAGATGCGTCAGTTTGGCGGCCAGGACGGCGACACGCCGTGGCTGTTTTCCGGCAGCCGCAGCTGGCGGCTGGGCCGGGAACTGGACCTCAGCCTGGGCGGCCTGTGGTCCGAACGCTTTCATTCCGTCGGCGGGGCCTTGTCTTATCTGTTGAGCCCCGGGCTTGTGGCCGGCATGCGCGCGGTGGCCTCCCGCGACGGCGAGGCGGGGCGGAGCGGCGCGCAATACAGCGCGTCCTTGAGCGCGAGCTGGGGCGAGCGCCTGTCCGGCGCGTTGAACCTGAGCCGGCAGAGCGCCCACTTCCGCACGCTGTCGGATTACGCGGCTCGTCAACAAGAGGCGCCGGCCGCGCTGACGCAGTACGGCCTGTCCCTGTCCTACCACCATGAACTCATGGGCGCGTTCAGCCTGAGCGCGACCCGCTCGCATCACGGCGGCGACGCCTCGCAGCGCTTGAACGGCGGCTGGTCGCGGCGGATGTGGGGCGCCAATGTCTCTTTGAACGTGGGCCGAGATTTGAGTCGGGGCGCGGGCGCGCATCGCAATCAGTTTTACTTGAACGTGGATCTGCCGCTGGAGCGCGCCAGCCTGAGCGCGTATCTGCAACGCTATGGCCAAAGCCAAACTTTGGGGAGCAGCTACCGCGAAGTTGTCAGCGACAGCTTGAATTACGGCGTGGCGGTGGATCGCGACGCGGACCGGAACAGCACCGGCTTCAACGGCAATCTGCACTGGATTCCGCGTTACGCCCAGCTGGGCCTGGGCATGAGCCAGCGCGGCGGCGCGCAGTCGTACAACGCCAGCCTGCGCGGCGGCGCGCTGCTGCATGAGGGCGGACTGACCTTCTCGCCCTATCCGCTGCGCGACAGCGTCGGGGTGCTGTCGGTGGGCGGCTTGCCCGGCGTGAAGTTCAGCACGCCCAGCGGCCCGGTGTGGAGCGATGGCGACGGCCATGCGGTATTGGCCAATCTGAACGCTTACGCCGATACCCGAGTGGAACTGCAGACGCCTAGCCTGCCGCGCAATGCGGACGTGGCGAACGGCTTGAAAGTGGTGCGCGCCGGGCATGGCTCGGTCAGCCGGGCGGAGTTCTCGGTGCTCAAGACCCAGCGCTTGCTGATCCAGATCGCGGCGGAGGACGGCGAGGCCTTGGCGTCCGGCCTGAGCGTGGTGGATGGGGAAGGGCGTTTCATCACGCTCACCGGGAGCGGGGGCGAGGTGTTTCTGGATCAGGCGACCGCGCGGAACGGGCTGTATGTGGAGTCTCCGCCAAGGCGGCGCTGTCGCTTGGACTATGTCTTGCCGGACGAAGACGTTTCCGCCTTGTACCAAACCGTCAGGGCGCGCTGCGCGCCGGGTTCGCTGCTTGAAGCGGACGCGTCGGAGCGCGGCGCCGGAGACCGAGGAGTTGAGGGATGAGCATGGGGAAATGGGTTTTGATGGCGCTGACGGCCTTGAGCGCCGGCGCGGCGGCCGAGGAAGGGCCGTGCGCGTTGAGCTTGAGCACGCCCAATCTGGACTATGGCGTGCTGCCCTTGGCCGCCTTGCGAGAGGGCTTCGGCCGGGGCGCGCCGGGGGGCGGCCTAGAGGCGCGTACCTTGAGTTTGCAGGCCGTTTGCGAAGAGCCCCGGGCTTTGGCCCTGCGTTTCAACGGCCCGGCGGCGGACGCGGCCTCGTTCCGCTTCGGGCCTCAGGGCGCGGCGCGCCTGATCTTGCGCGCGGCGACGCTGGATGGCCGCGACGCCTATTTCCGCGTGGAGGGGGAGAGCGGCGGCGAGCGCCTGCGCTCAGCCCCGCTACGCCCCGGCCAACTGGTGCGGGTGTATCCGGACAGCGGCGGCGGGACGGGGCGGGCCTTGCGCTTGGAGCTGGAAGTCCAGCCGCTCTTGCCGGCCGGCGCGGCGCATGCCCGCGAGCGGGAGCGCTGGCGGATGGACGGAGTGTTCGAACTGCAGGCCTCCGCCGCGGAATGAAGCGCCGGCCTCAGTCGCGCAGCGCGCGCAGCCAGTCCAGCCGCTGTCGCCAGATCACCGGCGCGGCGCTGAGCAGGTGCAGGGTGGCCAGGATGTTGAGCGCGGCGGTGGCCAGCAGCAGGATGGCGATGCTGTCGTAAAGCTTCAGCGCCAGCGCGCTGCCGATGGCGGCGGCCACCATGTAGAAGCCGTTGGCGATATTGTTGGCGGCCACGGCCTGAGAGCGGAAATCGTCTGGGCTGGCGGTTTGCAGCCAGGTGTACAGCGGCACGGTGAAGAAGCCGCCGAAGAAGCCCAGCAGCGCCACGTCGACCATATTGCGCCAGCTGCCGGCGCGGGCCAGGTAATCGGCGAGGCCGATCAGCTCGCCGCGGTAGTGCGGCAGCGCGGACAGCGCCAGATCGCCGCCGAACAGCGTCATGCCGACGCTGCCCACCAGCACCATGCCCAATTGCAGTTTGCCTTGCGACAGCTTGGCGCACACCACCGAACCCAGGCCGATGCCGATGGAGAACAAGGCCAGCAGCAGGGTGTAGACGGCGGCGTCCCCGCCCAGATGCAGGCGGGTGAAGGTGGGCAGCTGGGTGGTGTAGACCGCGCCCATCAGCCAGAACCAGGAAATGCCGAGGATGGCGCAGCGCACGTCGCGGAGGCGCCAGGCGTCGCGCATCAGCAGCACGGAGTCTTTGAGGAAGTTGAAGGACAGCTTCAGCTGCGGCGCGCCGGGCCGGGCTGGCGGCATCTCGCGGCTGGCGCCGTAACCCAGCATGGCGGTGGCCAGCAAGGTGGCGGTGATCAGCAGAGGGCCGCCGGTGGTCAGCATGCTGCCGCCGATCTGGCCGATCAGGATGGCGAGAAAAGTGCCCATCTCGATCAGGCCGTTGCCGCCCACCAGTTCTTGTTCTTTCAGATATTGCGGCAGCACCGAGTATTTGAGCGGGCCGAAAAAGGCGGAGTGGGCGCCCATCAGGAACAGCGCGGAAAGCAAGAGGCCGGCGGAGTGCAGGAAGAAGCCGGTTCCGGCCAGCAGCATGATGGCGATCTCGGCCAGCTTGATCCAGCGGGCGATGGCGGCCTTGTCGTAGCGCTCCGACAATTTGCCGGCGGTGGCGGAAAACAGGAAAAAGGGCAGGATGAACACGCCGGCGGCCAGATTGACCAGTTGTTCCGGCGGCAGCCCGGCCAGGCTGAGTCCGTGAAAGCTGATCAGCACCACGATGGCGGTTTTCAGCAGATTGTCGTTGAAGGCGCCCAGGAACTGGGTGCCGAACAGCGGGAAGAAGCGCCGGGTGGCGAAGAAGGAAAAGCCTGCTTTCACGGGGATGCCGATCTTGTGTCATGAGCCGGAAACGCATGCTAGCGGATTCGCGCCGGCCTGTCAGCCGAGTGGCGGCGGGTTTTCCGTATAATGCGGCGCATGAAGCTACGTCTGTGTTGTTGCCTATTGATCTGCCACGCGGCCTGGGCCGGCGAGCTGTCGTCGCGGCTGGACGCCGCCTTGGCCGAATCGCGGCCGGCGCGGTCTTTGGCGCTGACGCGGATTCAGTCGCTGGACGAGGGGCTGATCGCGCCGGCGTCGTTGCAGCCGGCCTGGTCCCGCTACAGCCTGCGCGCCTTGCGGCAGCTGGAGGCGCACGAGCGTCGCTGCGAGGGGGATCTGTCTGCCCTGCCGGCGCTGTGGCGGGATTTCGAACGTCGGCGCTGCGCGGACGGACGTCTGCCAGACGACTGGCTGCGCCTGCATCCGGTTCATCCCTTGGGCGGCAGCAGCGCCGCGCACTGGCGGCAGGGCCGGCCGCGGGCGGCGGTGGCGGACTGGCTGCATGTGCGCGAACGCGACGACGATCTGGGGCTGTTGGGCGGGCTGTCGGACGACAATCTGGACGCCTTGCTGGCCGGCGCGCGTTGGCTGTGGCAGGACGGCGCGCTGTGGCGGCTGCGGGACGGCCAATGGCGGCTGTACCCGGCCGCCGCCTGGCGGGAACGGGCGGAAGCGGCCGGGGTCAGGGTGTCCGCGGCCGGCGCGGGCGCCTGCGCGGAGCGCCAGGACGGACTGTGCTTGAACCCGACGCCGGCGCCGGCCTGGCCCTGGCGGGCTTTACTGGCGGGCCTCGCCGGGCTGGCGCTGGCCGCCGGCGGCTGGCTGGCCTGGCAGCGGCGGCGCCTGGAACGGGAGCGGCGTTTCGCCTTGCAGATGCTCACTCATGAATTGCGCACCCCCATCGCCGGCCTGGCCGGCGTGGTGGAGGGGCTGCGCCGGGATTTCGACCGCCTGCCGGATTCCGCTCAAGATCAGTTCGGACATTTGGCCGGCGGCGTCAGCCGCCTGCGTCAGTTGGCCGAAGCCAGTCGCCATTACTTGTCCGCCGAACGCCTGGACGAAGGGCGGCAAGCGGTGCGGCTGGCGGAATGGCTGGACGCGATCACGGAGCGGCATCAGGCCGCGTTTTGTCTGAATGAGGACGCGACTGTGCTGTTGCCGGCCTATTGGCTGGGCTTGTGCCTGGACAATTTGCTGGCCAACGCGCGCCGGCATGGCCGGCCGCCCTGGCGCGTGCTGGCGGATTGGGACGGCCGCACTTTGACGCTGACGGTGTGTGACGGCGGCCGCCTGAGGGATTATCGGCTGCGCCGACTGGCGCGGCGCGACGGCGGCGGCGAGGGCATGGGGCTGGGCCTGGCCATCGTCCGGCGGGTGCTGAAGCGGCTGGGCGGCCGGTTGAGCCTGTCCGGGCCGCCCACGCGCTTTAGCTTGCAACTGCCCGTCAAGCGGGCGCCGCGACAGGATTCCCCGCGATGAACACTTTGCTCTTGATTGAAGACGACGCAACGCTGGGCGACGGCCTGAGCCGCTTTCTGGAGGATGCGGGTTATCGCTGCCTGTGGCTGCGGCGGGCGGAGGACGCGGCCGCGCAGTGGCTGCGCGCCGATCTGGTCATCCTGGACCGCAGCCTGCCGGACGGCGACAGCCTGCGGCATTTGCCCGGCTGGCTGGCGCAGAAAGCCTTGCCGGTGATTGTGCTGACGGCGCGGGTAGAGGTGGGCGACCGGGTGGCCGGGCTGGAGGCGGGCGCGCGCGACTATCTGAGCAAGCCTTTCGCCCATGCCGAGTTGCTGGCGCGGATTCGCGCCCAGTTGCGGCCTTTGGGCGACGGCAGCCTGAGCCTGGGGGCCTTGAGCCTGCAGCCGGCCAGGCAATCGGCGAACTGGCAAGGACGGGAGGTGGCGTTGACGCGCACCGAGTTCGAACTGCTGGCGTTGTTGGCGCGCATGGCCGGACGAGTGATGAGCCGCGACGAATTGCTGAATCAGGTCTGGGGCTACGACAGCTTTCCGTCCACGCGCACCGTGGACACTCACATCCTGCAACTGCGGCAGAAGCTGCCCGGCATCGCCATCGAAACCGTGCGCGGCGTCGGCTACCGTTTGGAGAAGAACTGATGCTGCGCGCATGGTGTTTGTGGCTGGCGCTGGCCGCGCCGGCCGTCGCGGATCCGCTGGCGGCCTTGAACCGCGCCTTGCTGGGCGCGGACGACGCGGCCGCCTGGCAGGCGCTGTCCGAAAGCTGGCCGGCCTTGCGCAGCCAGGCGCAGCGGCAAGCCTGGGCGCAGGCCTTGGCGGCGCTGAGCGCCGAGCACTGCGGCAAGGATGCGCCGCTAACGCTGCCGGCCTGGCTGCCGCAGCTGACGCTGGAGCTGGCGCAGCGCGACATGCCGCTGGCGCGCGCCTACCGGGTGGTGCTGAGCGGCCGCGGCGCGCTGGAGGACGCCCGGCTATTGGACGTTCAGGGGCATGATCTGCTGCGCGGCGGCTTGCTGGAGCGGGAAGACGGCCAAGGCTTCCGCCTGGAAAGCGCGGACCTGAGCCGGCCGCTGGCGGCGGGCGCTTACCGCTTGCAGCTCAGCGCCGCCGGCCGGCAATGGCAGGCCGAACTGGCCTTGCCTGAGGTGGCCAATCTGGATTGGCTGTCGCGCAGCCCGCTGGCGGTGTCGCGCTTGCCGCCGCCGCGCGCGGCCTGCGCCCAGCCCTGGCTGGAGCAATCGCTGTTGCGTCGCAGCGACTACGGCTTTGTCTGGTGGCGGCGGCGCGAGCTGGGCGAGGCGCTGCGCTGGCCGCCCGGCCGGGGCGAGTTATGGCAGAGCGTGGCCCTGGTGCGCGCGGAGGCGCGCGGCCAATTGGTGTTGAGGCTGGCGCACCGTCAGGTGGGGCCGCGCTGAAATCCTGACATTGGCCTGACAATCGGGGCGGCCTTTGCCTTTTTAATCTCTCCGTCTTGATTCCCATACGGAGAGTGCCCGCAATGCCGATATCCCCTCATTCCCTTGTTTTTGCGCTGGCGGCGATGTGTCTGCCCCTGAGCGCCTGGGCGCAGATCCGGCTGGAGAACGCGCAATGGAGGGTGGCGCTGGACCCGGCCACCCTGGCGGTGACCGCGACGCCGGCCGGACAGCCGCCGCTGACGGTGTCGAGCGGCGGCCCGGCGCGCGCGGTGGCGGATCTGAACGCGGACGCGGCCGGCGCCGCCTGGTCCTGGGAGCGCGGCCGTTATCGCTTGAGCGCGCGCCTGGACGGGCCGGACCTGACGCTGACGGTTCAGGCCGGAGCCGGCGCCGTGGAGACCGTGCCGCTGCTGCGGCAGCCGGCGGCGGCGATGGGGCGCGGCTTGCTGCTGCCCTTGGCCGAGGGCAGTTATGCGCCGGCCGGCGACCCGCTGTGGCTGGATTTCCTGCCGCGCTTCGCCGGCGACGGGCTAAACACCTCGGAAAACCTCAGCCTGCCCTTGTGGGGCATGGACTACGGCGCGAGCAGCCTGCATTGGCTGTTGCTCAATCCCTTCAACAACCGTTTGAAGGTAAGCCGGGACGGCGCCGGCCTGGGGCTGGCGCTCAGCCATGATTTCAACGCCTTGAACCGGCGGGAGCCGATGACCTTGCTCTTGCATCTGGCGGACGGGGACCTCTTGGCCGGGGCCAAGCGTTATCGGCAATGGCTGATCGGGGCGGGGCGTTTCGAAAGCCTGGCCGACAAGATGCGCGCGCAGTCGGAAACCGCCAAGCTGGTGGGCGCCAGCCATGTCTATCTATGGGGCAACGATTTGCTGGGCGCGGAGGATGTGCGCGACTGGGGACGCTGGCTGAGTCTGTTGCGCGGCGACAGCGCGCTGGCGCGGCGGCTGAGAGGGCGCTTCGACGCCGAAGCCGCCGCGGCGCTGCGGACGGCCTCGGCCCGGCCCGACGCCTACCAGCGCCGGGTGCTGTTGGCGGCCTTCAATCAGGCGGCCACGGCGGAGGCGCGCGCCGGCTGGCTGAGCGCCGCGCCGGCGTGGAACAAGCTGGCCGAGCCTTACCGCCGCCTGCGGCGCGAGGTGAGGGAAGTGTTCGGCGCGGCCTTGGGCGAGCCTGACGATTGGGGCGGCGGCTTGTCGCTCCGCACGCTGCGGGCCTTGCGCGCGGCCGGCCTGGAGCGCCTGTGGCTGGGCATGGACAATTGGGAGGGCGGCTTGTGGCAGCCGCAAGCGATGAAGGCGGGCGTGCGCGCCGGCTATCTGATGGCGGCCTACGATTCCTATGAAACCGCCTTGCCGCCGGGGCAGCGCGAGGATTGGCTGACGGCGCAGCAGGGCGCCGCCGCGTACCGGAACTGCGGCATTACCTTGGCCAGCGGCCGGCGCAAGAGCGGCTTCCAGCAGTCCGGCTATTACACCAACCCGGATTGCGTGCGGCCGGTCTTGCGTCAGCGCAGCCAGGCGCTGCATCAGGCGCTGGGTTTCAACAGCTGGTTTCTGGACGCCTACGCCACCGGCATGGTGTTCGACGATCACAGCCCCGGCCGGCGGACCAGCCAGGCCGGCGTGGCGGCCGGCAATGAACGCAGCATGGCCTGGGTGCGGGACCGCTTCGGCGTGCCGGTGGGTTCGGAAAACGGCAACGCCGCCACCTCGCGCGGCATCGCCTTCGCGCACGGCATGCAGGTGCCGGTGCTGGGCTGGGGCGATCCCGATCTGCAGAAAAATCCCAAATCGCCGTATTTCCTGGGCCGCTGGTTTCCGGCGAATCAGCCTGAGGTGTTTTTTCGCGCCGTACCCCTGAAACAGCCGTATCTGAATATTTACTACCAGCCGGGCTACCGCTTGCCGCTTTACCAGGCGGCGTTCCACGACTCCATCGTCACCAGCAATCACTGGCTGTACGACAACCTGAAGTTCAGCAACGCCTATGCCGACAATCTGCTGACGCAATGGCTGTACAACACGCCGCCGCTCTGGCACCTGAGCGCGGAGAGCCTGGAGAAGCGGCTGCCGCTGATGCGCTGCGCCGATCAGGTGTTCCGGCCGCTGCACCGGCAACTGGCGACTCAGGCCATGACTGGTTTTGCCTGGCTGACGCCGGACCGCTTGTCGCAACAGACCCGCTTTGCGGACGGCAGCCGCTTGACGGTGAATTTCAGCGCCGAGCCGCGGCAGCTGGAAGGACGCGAACTGGCCGGCCGGACGATGCGGGTGCAACTGTCCGGGCAGCCGGAGCGCACGGTTTCCTTAAAGGATTGCGAGCCGGCTCCGGCCTGATGGACCGCTGTTTGGCCCGGTGTTCCGTAGGCATGAGTTAAATGCATTGATTTAATCGTCTATCTGATTTTTACACATGTCATAAAAATATCGTGCCACACAGCGCATTGGCAAAATGACAACGCGCCGCTGTAAACGCCACAGCGGCGGCCTGCGCGCCGCCATCGGGCGTAAGCCTTTGCCGGCGGCCTTTCCGGCCGATGGCGGCGCGGCGGTTTTCATCCAGGACGCCGCCGTGGGCGGAAAGACGGTATGTGACGATTCATGATGTCGATTGACCGTCTGTAATAAATGCTCCAAGCATCGTGTCAGGCCATATGACAAATAGTCTGCGGCTGGATGATCTGCCGAAAGCGTGTCTAGAGAAGCGCGCTAAGCAGGTTAGACACATGACTGGAGAAATCATGAGAACTAGCAAGAAGAAGTTGGTGCTGGCCCTGGCCCTGGCAGGCCTGGGCGGCCAAGCCGGCAGCGTTTGGGCGGCGGAATCGAGCAGCGGCACCCTGGACCGGGTGGAAATCACCGGGTCTAACATCAAGCGCAGCATCAAGCAGGAAAAAGCGCTGCCGGTGACGGTGGTTCGCACCGAGGAAATGAGCAAGCAGGGCTTCACCACGGTGGAGCAGGTGGTGAATTCGCTGGCCAGCAACCAGTCCAGCATGGTGGGCGCTTCGTCGGTGCAGACGGTGTCGGGCGGCGCCTCCTACGCCAGCCTGCGCGGCCTGGGCTCGCAGTACACGCTGGTGCTGCTGGACGGCCGCCGCGTCGCCAGCCAGGCGATTGGCGGCTACGCCACGGATTTGAACGCCATCCCGCTGTCGGCGATTGAGCGCATCGAGGTGCTGCGCGACGGCGCCTCCGCCATCTACGGCACCGACGCCATCGGCGGCGTGATCAACTTCATCACCAAGAAAAGCTATCAGGGCGTGACGGTGGCGGGCGAGCTGGTGTCCACCGACCACAAGGGCGGCAATACCGGCAGCGCCAGCATCACCGCCGGCATCGGCGATCTGAACAAGGACGGCTACAACGTTTACGGCTCCCTGAGTTATCAGAAGCTGGACGCCATCACCACGCTGAACCGTTCCTTCGCCAACAAATACCTGACCGCGGACAATCTGAGCGGCCGGGTCTTCCCGTCCAACTTCACCTACAAGGGCAACGCCTACAACCCGACGGCGCCGAATTGCAAACCGCCGTACGCCAAGCCGATAGACGCCAACTCCTGTGGCGAGAACGCCACCCTCTACATGGACTTGACGCCGGAGGTGGAGCAACTGACCGCCTTCGCCAAGGGCACCAAGCAGATTGGGGAACATACCCTGTCGCTGCAGTACATGGGGGCGCGCAACCTGAGCACCACGCGCATCTCGCCGGCGCCGCTGGCCAAGATCGCCACCCTGAAGGCGGGCGACAAGTATTATCCGACCCATTTGCCGGACGGCACGCCCACCGACGGCAGCGATGTGGTGATCAACTCGCGCGCGGTGCCGCTGGGGCCGCGCGTGACCGAGAGCCTGTCCACCACGCAGCGGCTGGCTTTCAACGCCGAAGGCTTGCTGGCGGGCTGGGATTACCGCGGCGGGGTGGCCTACTCCGAGAACAAGACCATCATCAATTACAAGTCCGGCTATGTGCACGGCGACAAGGTCGCCGCCGCCTTCCAGGACGGCACCATCAACCCCTTCGGCGATTCCGCGCCGGGCGCCTGGCAGAGCACCGAGCTGAAGGGCGACGGCTGGATCGCCAAATATCAGACGGTGATGGCGGACTTCAAGGTCAGCAAGGAGGTGTTTCAGTTGCCGGCCGGCATGGTGGCGACGGCTTTCGGCGTGGAAACCCGGCGGGAGAAACTGGACAGCCAGATCCAGGACATCGCCCAGTTCGCGCTGGGCTCCGGCATCGCCGATTCCAAGTCCACCAGCGGCAGCCGCGGCGTGACCGCGGCCTATGTCGAAGCGGATATCCCCATCTTCAAGAACTTCGACGCCCAGCTGGCGGCGCGTTACGACCGCTACACCGACTTCGGCAGCTCCTTCAACCCCAAGATCGCCGTCAAGTATCAGCCTATCCCCCAGGTCTTGTTCCGCTCCTCGGCCAGCAAGGGCTTCCGCGCGCCGACGCTGTACGACGTGTTCACGCCCAACAGCAAGACCTACACCGCCAACAAGTTCAACGACCCCTTGCGCTGCCCGGGCGGCACGCCGGCCAACGGCGGCAACAAGGTGGACGATTGCAACACCCAGTTCGAAGCCTTGCAGGGCGGCAACAACAATTTGTCGCCGGAGAAGGCCAGCTCGCTGACCTTCGGCATCGTGATCGAGCCGATCAAGGAAATCACCGCCAGCGCGGACTTCTGGTGGACCACGGTGAAGGACACCATCGGCGCGCTGGATCCGGGTGTGATTTTCGCCGATCCGGGCAAGTACGCGGACAAGTTCGTGCGCAACCCCGATGGTTCGCTCAACCATGTCATCACCACCACCCAGAACCTGGGCACTCTGAGCGCGGCCGGCGTGGACATCAGTCTGGCTTTCCGTCTGCCCAAGATGGCTTGGGGCAATTTCGGCGTCAATCTGGACGGCACCTACACCTCCAAGTACCAGCAGCAGATGGAGCCCAAGGGCCCTTATCTGAGTTCGCTGGGCGGTTGGTATCAGAATATTCTGCAGCCGACCTTGCGCTGGAAGCACAGCCTGGCGTTCAACTGGGCCCGGGGGCCGTGGAGCGGGGTATTGGTGCAGAACTACTCGTCCGGCTACACCGACCTGAATCCCAACGATGAAGGCCATAATGTGCGCCCGTACTCCAACTGGAACCTGTCCGGCAGCTATGTATGGGACAAGAAGCTGACCATTACCGCCGGCATCCGCAATCTGTTCGACCAGGAGCCGCCGTTCAGCAACCAGACCAAGACCTTCCAGTACGGCTTTGACCCGGTGGTGGCGGATCCGGTGGGGCGCGCCTACTTCCTGAAAGCCAGCTACAAGCTCTAAGCCTCGCCAAGGCGGTTTGATCTAGCCCCGTCGCGCCGTTTGGCGCGGCGGGGTTTTATGTTTTTGGAATGAATTTGGCTGGTGGCGTGTAGCTAAGTTGGCGTGGTTTAGATTGGATATGAATGTTTTTTTACATGCCTGCCATTAAAAAAACGAATGCATAAGTTTTTGCAAAATTAGTCTAACCTGAAATTCTTGTACGAATTTGTCGTAAAAATGCAAAAAAGCAACAATGGCAAGTTGTTCTCATCATGGAAAATGACATGGAATTAGCGGCTTTCTGTAAAAGCTGCTGGCAAAAATCAGGGGCATAGTCTATTGATTTTCAAGCGCTAACATGATTTTTGCGCATTTCTCCGTCAAAAGGCGCATTTAAACGGGGCGCCGGACGAGCAGGATCGCCCCTCAACAAATATTGACGGAGGGCAACAATCCTTAACACACTCGAAACACGGTCATGACGTTCGATTGTCGACGACCTGCAGTATCCAGCAAACGTTCGTCAGAAGCGCTGCTGGTTTCCGTGTGCAGTTAAGGAGAAATCAAGTTGAGAAGTCAAAAGAAGCAGCTAGTGCTTGCCCTGGCCATGGCCGGCATGGCGAGCCATGCGCCGTTCGCATTCGCCGCTGAGGCGAACTCCGGTCAACTGGACCGGGTGGAGATCACCGGTTCCAACATCAAGCGCAGCATCAAGCAGGAAAAGGCGCTGCCCGTCACCATTCTCAAAACCGAAGACCTGGCCAAGCAGGGTCTGACCACGGTGGAGCAGGTGGTCAACAGCATCGCCGCCAACCAGTCGTCGCAAGGGGCGGCAGCTGCAGTGGGCGCCTCCACAGGTGGCGCTGCGTTTGCCAGCTTGCGCGGCCTGGGCAATCAATACACGCTGGTGTTGCTGGACGGCCGTCGCATGGCCAATCAGGCGATTGACGGCACCTCCGCCGACCTGAACGCCATCCCCTTGTCCGTGATTGACCGCGTGGAGGTGTTGCTGGACGGCGCCTCCGCCATCTACGGCACCGACGCCATCGGCGGCGTGATGAACTTCATCACCAAGAAGAGCTTGAAGGGCTTCAGCATTGGAGGCAGTTTTTCCAATCCGCAGCATGGCGGCGGCGATGATAAAAACATCAATGTTTCCTATGGCTATGGCGATTTGGGCAACGACGGTTTCAATATTTACGGCGCCATCGATTACCAGAAGAAAGACCCGGTGATGGCATCTCAGCGCGGCTTTGCTTCGTTGATCAATAAAGATACCGGTTCAAGTCCCAATGCCTGGCCTGGCAACTATGTGGATGGGGTTACTGGGGACTTAATGACTCCATCCACACCGAATTGCCGGCCGCCGTTCTCCACGTTCAATGGCGAAAACTGCCAGGAATATTACTCGCTGTACCCCAGCATTATTCCGGAGGTAGAGCAGGTGTCCGGCGTGATCAAGGCCACTAAACGCATTGGCGACAATCACGAGTTGTCGCTGCAATACACCCGTACCGAAACCACCACCACCTCCCAAAACGCGCCGTTGCCGACCGGGGGCGACATCACCCGCGCCAATGCGGTGGACCCGAGCAAGCGTGACCAGTTGTATGTGCGCACCATTCCGTTGGGTAATCGCGTGACTGAAGCCAATTCAGTCACCCAGCGCCTGATGCTGAATATGGAGGGCTTGATTGCAGGTTGGGATTACCGCGCCGGCATCGGTCGTTCGGAAAACTTGGTCAAGGAAAACCTGAACTCCGGCTATGTCAGCAAGAGTAAGATGCAGTCCGCGGTCGACAGCGGCGCTTTGGATCCGTTCGATTTGTCCGGCAACAATCTGGCGGCTTGGCGTTCGGTCAGCATGACCGGCCAAACCAAGGAAGCCAAGTCCACCATTGACATGGCCGACATCAAGGCCAGCCGCGAAGTGTTGCAACTGCCGGCCGGCATGATGGCCATCGCTTTTGGCGCGGAAGTACGCCGCGAGTCCTTGAGCACGGTCTACAACAAAGCGGTGACCCGCGACGCGCTGAGCACCGGTCAGAACAAGACGGAGGACGCCGCCGGCAGCCGTAATTCCTACTCGTTGTACGGTGAGGCGGATATTCCTGTTCTGAAGAACCTGGACGCGCAATTGGCCGCGCGGTACGACCACTACAGCGATTCCGGCAGCTCCTTCAATCCCAAGGTGGCGATGAAGTACCAGCCGTTGCCGCAGCTGATGTTCCGCTCCTCCGCCAGCACCGGTTTCCGCGCGCCGTCTCTGTACAATATGCACAAGCCTAACCAGTTGCAGCTGACAGGCCGCGCCTATGTAGATTACGGTGCTTGTCCCAATGGCAAAACCCCGGTGCCGGGCGCGAACGCCTTGGCATGCCAGAGCATTCAGCGCGATATCCGTTACGGCGGTAACAAGAATCTGGAGCCGGAGAAGTCGTCCTCCTTGTCCTTTGGCATCGTAATCGAGCCGGTGAAGAGCTTTACCGCCAGTGCCGACTTCTGGTGGACCATGATCAAGAATCAGATCAATGTCATCCCGGAAGACACCATCTTCGCCAACCCATCCAAATATTCGGATCGTTTCATCCGCGATAGCAACGGCAATCTGTCTTATTTGGTCGATGACTATTCCAACCTGGGCAACCTCAGTGCCGCCGGGGTGGATATCAAGATGAACTGGCTGCTGCCCAGAACCGCGATTGGCACTTTCAATGCTTCTCTGGATGGCACCTATCTGTCCAAGTACTCCTACCAGAAAGAGAAAGAAGGCCCGTACTTCAGCAACTTGGGGTCTTACATTGATGCGAATGGCCCTGCTTTCCGCTGGCAGCACACTCTGTCGATGAACTGGTCGCTGGGTGCTTGGAGCGGGGTGCTGGCGCAGAATTACCGTTCGGGCTACACCGACAGCAACTCGAAGAAAGGTCAGAACAATACTGTGCGGCCTTACTCCACGTGGAATCTGTCTGGATCCTACGCCTGGAACAAGCAACTGACCGTGACCGCCGGCATCAAGAACCTGT